>CAYLXY010000032.1:0-11261 GCA_964387405.1 uncultured Clostridiaceae bacterium | reverse complement strand
ACTGTACATTATAGCATAAGTCGGCATAATTAAATTAGAAGACTTTTTGTTATTTTTAAATAAGTAATATAAGTATAAAAGGAAAGAAAAAGGTAATATTATAAAAGATGGTTATATATGAAAAACAAACCAAAAGCCATTAAAGCTTTGGTATTTTTATTATAAATTTTCATAAAAAGCAATATGGAATTTTAAAATTACAAGGGGTGAATTATATGATGCCACGTCCTGTTCAGCTCGGTAAAAAGATTAGAATGAGTTATTCTCAAATTGATGAAGTTTTAGATATGCCTAACCTTATCGAATTGCAAAATGAATCATACCAATGGTTTCTAAAAGAGGGACTAAAAGAGGTCTTTAATGATGTTTCGCCAATTGAAGACTATACAGGAAATCTTATCTTAGAGTTTATTGACTATTCACTTGATGAAGAACCAAAATACAATGTTGCAGATTCAAAAGAAAGAGACGTTACATATGCCGCACCATTAAAGGTCAAGGTAAGACTTATAAACAAATCAACTGGAGAAGTTAAAGAACAAGAAGTGTTTATGGGAGATTTTCCTTTAATGACTGAAACAGGAACATTTATTATCAATGGTGCAGAAAGAGTAATAGTGAGTCAACTAGTCCGCTCGCCTGGTGTTTATTATAAGAGAGAGTATGATAAAACTGGGAAGCAACTTTTTTCTGCCACAGTAATCCCTAATAGAGGGGCATGGCTTGAGTACGAAACAGATTCTAATGAGATTGTATCTGTAAGAATAGACCGTACACGTAAGCAGCCTGTTACAGTACTTTTAAGGGCATTAGGTTATGGCTCTGATGCACAAATAAGAGAATTATTAGGAGAAGACGAACGATTATCAATTACATTAGAAAAAGATAGTACTAACACAACGGATGAAGCTCTATTAGAAATATATAAAAAATTACGTCCCGGAGAGCCACCTACAGTTGAAAATGCAAAATCTTTAATAAAAACATTATTTTTTGACCCTAAAAGATACGATTTAGCAAAAGTAGGTAGATATAAATTCAATAAAAAACTATCTGTGTCTAATAGAATTATAGGTAAGCAAGCAGCAACTAATATAGTAGACCCAAGTACAGGGGAGATTTTAGTAGAAGAAGGAGCGAGAATTGATCGTGATACTTCTATAATAATACAAGATTCAGGAATAAATGAAGTATTAATTTATACAGAGGATAACAAAGTAATAAAAGTTTTAGGTAACAATTTTGTAAATATTAACAAACATATTTCATTTAATATAGATGAGTTAAAAATTACTGGAAGGGTCTATTATCCGGTACTAAAAGAAATTTTAGATACTTATGAAACGGAGGAAGAAATCAAGGATGCAATTAAAGATCGAATGAGAGAACTTTCTCCAAGACATATTATAATTGCAGATATAATAGCATCCATAAGTTATATATTTAATTTAGCTCATGAAACTGGAAATATAGATGATATAGACCATTTAGGTAATAGAAGATTACGTTCTGTTGGAGAATTATTACAAAATCAATTTAGAATTGGACTTTCTCGTATGGAAAGAGTTGTAAAAGAACGTATGACAATACAGGATGTTGATTTAGCGACTCCACAGGCACTTATTAATATTAGACCTGTATCGGCTTCTATTAAAGAATTCTTTGGTAGTTCTCAATTATCACAGTTTATGGACCAAACCAACCCTTTGGCAGAATTAACCCATAAACGAAGATTATCAGCCTTAGGACCAGGTGGACTTTCAAGGGAAAGAGCGGGCTTCGAAGTTCGTGACGTACACCATTCACATTATGGACGTATGTGTCCAATAGAAACCCCAGAAGGGCCTAACATAGGGCTTATTAACTCACTAAGCACATATGCACGAGTTAATGAGTATGGGTTTGTTGAAACGCCTTATAGAAAAGTAGATAAAAAAAGGGCTGCTGTAACTGCTAATATAGAATATTTAACTGCTGATGAGGAAGATTTACTTATTATAGCACAAGCTAATGAGCCTTTAGATGAAGAAGGTAAATTTGTAAATAAAAGAGTAACTTGTAGAACTCGTTTTGGCGGAATAGATGTTATGCCAGCAGGTGAGGTAGACTATATGGACGTGTCACCTAAGCAGGTTGTATCTGTTGCTACTGCAATGATTCCTTTTCTTGAAAATGATGATGCAAACCGTGCATTAATGGGATCTAATATGCAACGTCAAGCAGTTCCACTTTTAATTACAGATGCTCCGATTATTGGAACAGGAATGGAATACCAATCTGCAAAGGATTCGGGAGTTGTAATTATAGCTGAAAATAGTGGTGTTATAGAAGGAATATCATCGGATCAGATTACTATAAAAAGAGATAAAGATGGTCAGAAAGACTATTATAGATTATTAAAGTTTAAACGTTCCAATCAAGGAACTTGTATAAATCAACGTCCTATTGTAAACAAAGGCCAAGTAGTTAAAGCTGGAGAAGTAATAGCAGATGGTCCTTCTACTAGTCAAGGTGAAATTTCTTTAGGTAGAAACTGCCTAATAGGATTTATGGCTTGGGAAGGATATAATTACGAAGATGCTATATTGATTAATGAAAAGCTTGTTAAAGAAGATTCTTTAACTTCAATACATATTGAAGAATATGAATCAGATGCTAGAGACACAAAATTAGGACCAGAGGAAATTACAAGAGATATTCCAAATGTAGGAGAAGATGCTTTAAAAGACCTAGATGAGAGAGGTATTATTTACGTTGGAGCCGAAGTTCAATCAGGAGATATATTAGTAGGCAAGGTTACACCAAAGGGAGAGACTGAACTTACTGCAGAAGAAAGACTTTTGAGGGCGATTTTCGGAGAGAAAGCAAGAGAAGTCAGAGACACTTCATTAAAGGTACCTCATGGTGAATCTGGAATCATTGTAGACATTAAGGTGTTTACTCGTGAAAATGGAGATGAATTACCTCCAGGAGTAAATGAACTTGTTAGGGTATATATTGCTAAAAAGCGTAAAATCAATGTTGGTGACAAAATGTCAGGTCGGCATGGTAATAAAGGTGTTATTTCTAAAGTGCTTCCTGCAGAGGATATGCCTTTTTTAGAAGATGGTACCCCATTAGAAATAGTACTAAATCCACTAGGAGTACCTTCGCGTATGAATATTGGTCAAGTATTAGAAGTTCATCTAGGACTAGCAGCTAAAACCTTAGGTTGGGAAGTTGCTACACCTGTATTTGATGGAGCTAATGAACATGATATTATGGATGCCTTAGAATCAGCAGGCTTTTCAAGAAGTGGTAAGATGAAATTATATGATGGAAGAACTGGAGATTCATTTGATAATGAAGTAACGGTAGGCTATATGTACATGCTAAAACTCCATCATCTTGTTGCCGATAAAATCCATGCAAGAAGTACAGGGCCATATTCTTTAGTTACACAACAACCTTTAGGTGGTAAGGCTCAATTTGGAGGTCAAAGATTTGGAGAGATGGAAGTTTGGGCATTAGAAGCCTATGGTGCAGCCCATACACTTCAAGAGATCTTAACAGTGAAATCTGATGATGTAATTGGCCGCGTTAAAACCTATGAGTGTATTGTAAAAGGAGAAAACATACCTGAACCAGGAGTGCCAGAATCTTTTAAAGTACTAATTAAAGAGTTACAAAGCTTATGCCTAGATGTAAAAGTACTTACAGAAGAAGATAGAGAAATTGAGATTAAAGAATCTATAGATGATGAAGATGATGAAATGAATATAGAGTATGAAGAAATTAAAGACCAAGAACCTATTGATGAAAACAATGAGGAACTTGAAGAAGATGAGGAAGACGAAGAAGAGGATATCGATATAGATTTAGACTATATTGCGGAAGAAGACCTAGAGAACACGGAAGAAGACCTTAATTCCTATGATGAATTTTAAATAGTCGGTTAAGTTAATCCGACAACTGTGTTGTAGATTATAAGGAAGCTTAGCAGACTATTATATGAAGGGAGAGGAACTCCTTGTATGAATTAAATAATTTTGAATCAATTAGAATATCTTTAGCTTCTCCAGAAAAAATTAGAAAATTATCTAAGGGAGAGGTAAAAAAGCCTGAAACTATTAATTATAGAACATTGAAACCAGAAAAAGAGGGCTTGTTTTGTGAAAAAATATTTGGACCTACTAAAGACTGGGAATGTCATTGTGGAAAATACAAAAGAGTTAGGTACAAAGGGGTAGTATGTGATCGTTGTGGTGTAGAGGTAACAAAATCTAAAGTAAGAAGAGAAAGAATGGGGCATATAGAACTTGCTGCCCCAGTATCTCATATATGGTATTTTAAAGGTATACCAAGCAGAATGGGTTTGATTTTAGATATGTCACCTAGATCCTTGGAAAAGGTACTATATTTTGCGGCTTATATTGTTATTGACCCTGGAGAGACTGGTCTAACAGAAAAACAAGTTTTAACAGAAAGAGAATATTCAGAAGCCATAGAAAAGTATGGTAGTGGAAGTTTTAGAGCAGGTATGGGTGCAGAAGCAGTTAAGCAACTTTTAAGACAGATAGATTTAGATAGTCTATATGTTGAGTTAAAGCAAAGATTAAAGGAAAGTACAGGACAAAAAAGAATCCGTACTATTAGAATATTAGAAGTTGTTGATGCTTTTAAACATTCAGGAAATCAACCGGAATGGATGATATTAGATGTAATTCCTGTTATTCCACCAGATTTAAGACCTATGGTTCAGCTGGATGGTGGACGCTTTGCTACATCTGATTTAAACGATTTATACAGAAGAGTAATTAATCGTAATAATAGATTGAAAAGACTATTAGATTTAGGTGCACCAAACATTATTGTAAGAAATGAAAAAAGAATGTTACAAGAAGCAGTAGATGCACTTGTAGATAATGGTAGAAGGGGTAAGCCAGTTACAGGACCTGGAAATAGACCACTGAAATCACTTTCAGATATGTTAAAAGGAAAGCAAGGTCGTTTCCGTCAAAACTTACTCGGAAAACGTGTAGATTATTCTGGACGTTCTGTTATAGTAGTCGGACCAGAATTAAAGTTTTATCAATGTGGTTTGCCTAAAAAAATGGCCTTAGAGTTATTTAAGCCGTTCGTTATGAAAAAATTAGTTGAAGATGAACATGCGCATAATATAAAAAGTGCCAAAAGAATGGTAGAAAAAGTAAGGCCGGAAGTTTGGGATGTCCTTGAAGAAGTAATAAGTGAGCATCCAGTGCTTTTAAATCGTGCTCCTACTCTACATAGACTAGGTATTCAGGCCTTTGAACCAGTACTAGTAGAAGGAAAAGCTATTAATCTACATCCTTTAGTATGTACAGCATACAATGCAGACTTTGATGGAGACCAGATGGCAGTGCACGTACCCTTATCTGTAGAAGCACAAGCAGAAGCAAGGTTTTTAATGTTAGCTACTAACAACATTTTAGCACCAAAAGATGGGCAATCAATTACTACACCAACTCAAGATATGGTATTGGGAGCTTATTACTTAACTATAGAACAAAAAGGTGTTAAAGGTGAAGGCATGGTATTTAGAGATTACGAAGAAATGCTTATGGCCCATACCAACAAAATAGTAGACTTACATGCTAGGGTAAAAGTTAGAAGAAAACTAAATAAAGAAGATAGAGGAAAGATAATAGAAAGTACGGTAGGTAGATTTATATTTAATGAAAATATCCCTCAAGATTTAGGGTTTGTAGATAGATCAAAAGATCCATATTCATTAGAATTGGATTTCTTATGTGACAAGAAAGCTTTAGGAAAAGTTATAGATAAGTGTTTTAGAAAACATAGAAATACACAGACATCCATAATGCTTGATTATATTAAAGAAATTGGTTTTAAATATGCTACTAGTGGTGCTATTACAATAGCTGTAGGAGATATGGAAGTTCCAAAGGAAAAAGAGGGACTTATACTAGAAGCCGAAGAAGAAGTGGAAAAGTATGAGAAAGCTTTTAGAAGAGGATTAATATCTGACGAAGAAAGATACGAAAAGGTTATTGAAACTTGGGCTGAAATTACCGATAGAGTGACAGATGCTTTAATGGCAGGATTAGACCCTATGAACAACATGTTTATAATGGCTCAATCTGGTGCTAGAGGTAGTAAAAACCAAATTCGTCAACTCGGTGGAATGCGTGGCTTAATGGCAAATGCAACAGGTAAGACAGTTGAAATTCCAATTAAAGCTAACTTCCGTGAAGGACTTACAGTGCTAGAGTACTTCATTTCAACCCATGGTGCTAGAAAAGGTTTGGCAGACACTGCACTACGTACTGCAGACTCTGGATACTTAACAAGAAGGTTAGTTGATGTCAGTCAAGACGTAATAGTAAGAGAAATAGATTGTGGTACTGAAATAGGTAGCACGATTAAAGCCTTTAAGGATGGAAATGAAGTATTAGAAGAATTGTATGATCGCATAGTTGGAAGATATGCACTAGAAGATGTGGTTAACCCAGAAACTAAAGAAATAATTGTTGAAAATGGACAAATGATACTAGAAGATATGGCGGAAGAAATTTGTGCGCTTGGTATTGAAAAAGTGTATATTCGTTCTACCTTACATTGCAGTACAAAACATGGAGTTTGTGCCAATTGTTACGGTAGAAACTTGGCCACAGGAGAACCTGTAAAAGTTGGAGAAGCAGTAGGTATTATAGCGGCACAATCTATAGGTGAACCAGGTACTCAGCTTACAATGCGTACATTCCATACAGGTGGGGTTGCAGGTGCTGATATTACCCAAGGTCTTCCGAGAGTAGAAGAGCTATTTGAAGCTAGAAAACCAAAAGGTTTGGCTATAATCAGTGAAAGTGGAGGAACTGTAAAGGTTGTAAACTCCAAGAAAAAACGAGAAGCTATAATTGTAGATCCAGATGGAGAAGAGATAGTTTACACCATCCCATACGGTTCAAGATTAAAAGTAAAGGATGGGGAAGTTTTAGAGCCTGGTGACGAGATTACTGATGGTTCTGTAAACCCTCATGATATCTTAAGAATAAAAGGTATAGCTGGAGTTCAAAACTATATTATAAAAGAGGTACAAAGAGTATATAGACTTCAAGGTGTTGATATAAACGATAAACACATAGAGGTAATTGTACGTCAAATGCTTAATAAAGTTAAGATTGAAGAAGCAGGAGATTCGAATTTACTACCAGGCAGTTTAGTTTCTGTATTTTCATACGAAGAAGAAAATGCTAGAATAGCTGCTGAAGGTGGCGAGCTAGCCAATGGTCAACCGATATTACTGGGAATAACTAAAGCATCACTTGCTACAGAATCCTTTTTATCTGCTGCTTCTTTCCAAGAAACTACCAGAGTGTTGACAGAAGCTGCAATAAAAGGAAAAGTAGATCATTTAATTGGTCTTAAAGAGAATGTAATCATTGGTAAACTAATACCTGCAGGAACAGGTATGAAAAAATATAAATCCATAGCACTTGATGCAGAAAAAGTTGATGATGTAATTGAAGATACAATACTTGAGGAAGTAGTTCAGGAAAACTTATAATTTACAAATAAATAGTTGACACTTATTTTAACTAGTGTTAAAATGTTAAAGTGTGTTAATTAAAAGTTGACTTATTTATGGTCCAGGGGATGGTACCATCCCCTGGGTATTTAAAAATGGAGGATACTTTTTATGTTAGAGAAATTAATGAAAGAAAACAAAACTGTTGGAATTAAACAAGCCACTAAAGTATTGACTCAGGACAAGGCAAAAATCTTATTTATAGCAGAAGATGCAGATAAACACTTAATAGAACACATGGAAGAAATCGCAAAAGAAAAAGGTGTTGAAGTGGTCTATGTTGAATCTATGAAAAAGCTAGGTAAGGTATGTGGCATAGATGTAGGTGCTGCAGTTGCTACAATCTTAAAGTAAAAAGCTTAAATTTTGAAAGACGATTTATCCCTAGCAATGCTAGCGGAATAAATATTTTGTTTTAAAATTATTATTATGTTGGAAGGAGGTGCAATATATGCCAACAATTAACCAGTTAGTACGTAAAGGAAGAAAGAAAGAAGTTTCTAAGTCTGCAGCTCCAGCATTACAAAAATCAATGAACTCTTTAAGGAAAAGAATAACAAATGTTAATTCACCACAAAAGAGGGGAGTTTGTACTTCAGTTTATACTGTTACACCTAAAAAACCTAACTCAGCATTAAGAAAGGTAGCAAGAGTTAGATTAACAAATGGTATCGTAGTATCTGCGTATATCCCAGGAATCGGACACAATCTACAAGAACATAGTGTTGTTCTTATTAGAGGTGGAAGAATAAAAGACTTACCAGGAGTAAGATACCATGTAGTTAGAGGTGCACTAGATACAGCTGGAGTAGCTGATAGAATGCAATCAAGATCTAAATATGGTGCTAAGAAACCTAAAGAAGCTAAGAAGTAATTAATGTGTCCGAGCGGTTAATAATATAAACTCCATCATATGTATTTTATATATAATAGGGTGTAGATATACTATATAAACAGCGCACGGCGGCAATTGATTTAGTTGTCGAGTACCGATGAACAACTTATTTATTATTGAGGAGGGAAGAAAAGTGCCAAGAAAAGGTAGTGTACCCAAAAGAGAAGTGTTACCTGATCCAATATATGGTAGCAAGATAATAACAAAGCTAATAAATGGAATCATGATAGATGGGAAAAAGGGAGTTGCTCAAAAAATTGTTTACGATGCATTAACCATAGTAAACGAAAAAACTGAAGAAGATGCATTAGAGGTCTTTGAAGCAGCAATGAACAATATAATGCCTGTGCTAGAAGTTAAGGCTAGGCGTGTTGGTGGAGCTAACTACCAAGTACCAATAGAGGTAAGACCAGAAAGAAGACAAACATTAGCTATTAGATGGTTAGTAACCTATACTAGAGCTAGAGGAGAAAAAGGTATGGTTGAAAGACTAGCCAAAGAAATTATGGATGCATCTAACAATACAGGTGCAACAGTTAGGAAAAAAGAAGAAACACATAAAATGGCAGAAGCTAACAAAGCATTTGCACATTATAGATGGTAAAAAACATTTAAAAAATATTTATAATATACTATTAAATTAAATTAGAAAATTATAAATCTGCATGAAAGGAGAATTACTGTGCCAAGGCAGTTTCCACTAGAAAAAACAAGAAATATTGGTATAATGGCGCATATAGATGCTGGAAAAACCACAACTTCAGAGAGAATCCTGTTTTATGCAGGTAAAATCCGTAAAGTGGGAGAAACCCATGATGGCGGTTCTCAAATGGATTGGATGGAACAAGAGAAAGAAAGAGGAATTACAATAACATCAGCAGCTACAACATGTGAATGGGAAAATCATAAGATTAACATCATAGACACACCAGGCCACGTGGACTTTACTGTAGAAGTAGAACGTTCACTAAGAGTCCTTGATGGTGCTGTAGCAGTATTCTGTGCTAAAGGTGGAGTAGAACCTCAATCTGAAACAGTTTGGAGACAAGCTGACAAGTATAAAGTACCAAGAATGGCATTTGTTAACAAAATGGACATTTTAGGTGCGGATTTTTTCCAAGCTATAGGCATGATGAAGGATAGATTGGGAAGTAATGCAATACCAGTACAATTACCAATAGGTAAAGAAAATACATTTGAAGGTATTGTAGACCTAATAAAAATGGAGTCAATAATTTATTTAGATGATATAGGAAATGAAATGGAAGTCAGAGAAATTCCGGAAGATATGAAGGAGTTAGCTATTGAATATAGAGAAAAGATGGTTGAAGCAATAGCTGAAACTGATGAAGAACTAATGATGAAATATTTAGAAGGTGAAGAATTAACAGAAGAAGAACTTGTAAAAGGCCTTAGAAATGCTACAGTTAATGTTCATTTAACACCAGTATTCTGTGGATCCTCTTATAAAAACAAAGGGGTACAATTACTTCTAGATGCTATAGTAGCGTATATGCCATCACCATTAGATATTCCAGCTATTACAGGTATAGAGATGGACTCAGAAGATACAGAAATAGAAAGACATGCAGATGACGACGAACCATTTTCTGCATTAGCTTTCAAAATCATGGCTGACCCATATGTAGGAAAGCTGGCATTTTTCAGAGTATACTCTGGAAAAATTAAATCAGGTTCATATGTTTTAAACTCGACAAAAAACAAAAAAGAAAGAATAGGTCGTATTCTTCAAATGCATGCAAACACAAGGAAAGAAATAAATACTGTTTATGCTGGAGATATTGCAGCAGCTGTAGGACTTAAAGACACAGGAACAGGAGACACATTATGTGACCCGGATAATCCTGTAGTATTAGAGTCTATGACATTCCCAGAGCCAGTTATTCATGTTGCTATAGAGCCAAAAACAAAGGCTGCACAAGAAAAAATGGGTGCTGCTCTACAAAAGCTTGCTGAAGAGGACCCAACATTTAAAACTTATACTGACGAAGAAACAGGACAAACAATTATTGCAGGTATGGGAGAGCTTCACTTAGAAATCATAGTAGACAGACTATTAAGAGAATTTAAAGTTGAAGCAAATGTAGGTAAACCACAAGTTGCATATAAAGAAACAATCACTGAGGCAGTAGAAGTTGAATCTAAATACGCTCGTCAATCTGGAGGTCGTGGACAATATGGTCATGTTAAGATGCGCCTAATACCACAAGAACCAGGTAAAGGATATGAATTTGTTAACAGCATAGTTGGAGGAGCTATTCCAAGAGAATATATTCCAGCTGTTGATGGAGGTATCCAAGGAGCAATGGAAAGTGGTATTCTTGGAGGCTATGAAGTTGTAGATATTAAGGTTGAACTTTATGACGGTTCTTACCATGATGTTGACTCTTCTGAAATGGCATTTAAGATTGCTGGTTCCATGGCATTTAAAGATGGTATGAAAAAAGGAAAACCAGTTTTATTAGAACCATATATGAAGGTTGAAGTTACTACACCTGAAGACTATATGGGGGATGTTATTGGAGACCTTAACTCAAGACGTGGTAAAATTGAAGGTATGGAATCAAGATCAAACGGAACACAGGTTATTAACTCATTTGTTCCATTAGCTGAAATGTTTGGTTATGCAACGGACCTTCGTTCTAAAACACAAGGACGTGCAACATATTCAATGCATTTTGACCACTTCGAAGCTGTACCAGCAAGTATTGCCGAAAAATTAACTGTTACTACGTAATAAAACTTACAAACAATAGAATAATAGAAAATACTTTC
>CAYLXY010000031.1:0-11394 GCA_964387405.1 uncultured Clostridiaceae bacterium | reverse complement strand
AGCAGGACAGAGCGAAGGGCGCACGAATGGGGCAAGAAAAGTATTTGAAAATACTATAACTGAACTATTGAGATCAATACCCGAAGATGCAAATATTGTTATTGCCTCAGATCATGGCTTAATGAGGATGGATGAATATTCTAACATTAAGGATGTAGAGGGTATCTTGAATATTAAATCTAGATATTTAAAGGCACAACAAAGTGCAATTCTTAATAACTCTATAGGGATAACAGGTATAGACGGTTTAAAAGATGAAGAAAAATACTTACTGGCATATAATAATACGGGTTATTTTATTGGTGGAGGGGAACGGGACTTCTATAGCCATGGAGGTGCGTCATTAGAGGAGGTTATTGTACCTTTTATTATAGCAAAGGCTAAATCAGTAAAAGAAATATCGTATATTAACGAAAATAAAGATATGGGAATCCAGCAAAAACAAATACAAGGCAAGCTAATATTCGACAATGGTGTTAGTTTGGACCTGGGATTTAAGTTAAACGAGAAGGAAGGTCTTATTTTAAAAACATTATATGGTTTGAAGAATCAAACTATAAGCACACAAGATATAGAAACAAAATTGGTTAGGGTGTTAGGATCTGCAGGTATGATTAATTCTTTAATTAATAGGTTAATTAGAAAATTAAAGAAAGAAGGATTAGATATTATAGAAGTTACATCAGCAGGTAATGTAATTTTGTATAAATTTAAACATAGTGAACTAAGGGGGGCGAAATAAATGAAAGAAGTTTTGACGAGCATTATTGATTCTCTTAGAAATGGAACTGTTCCTTCGGAAGGAACAGAAAATATTTCTGTAGGAATAGATGATGAATTAGAAGAAATAAATGGACAATTAGATAAAGTTAAAAAAGATAAGGGAGCATTTAAATTTATAATCGGAGATTATGGCTCAGGAAAAACATTTTTCAGTACTAGTGTAAGAGAATTAGCATATAAAAAAGGGTTTGTAGTATCTTCTGTTGTTATTTCACAGGAAGCCCCACTTCATAAGTTTGAAGAACTATATAGAAAGATTATGGATGGTATGAGAATTATAGATAATAAAAAAATTCCTGCTTTTTCTTTGATTTTAGAAGAGTGGCTATTAAATATTGAAGAAAAGATTATTGAATTTGATGATTTGGATCCTGAAGATGATAAGGAAAAGTTTCAAGAAGAAATGTATAGAAGAATAAATGAGGAACTACAGACTGTAGGTTCTATTGCAGCCTCTTTTGCTAATGCTATAAGGGCCTTTTATAAGGCAAAATATGCAGGAGATACAGTTGTATCACAAGGGGCAATAGCATGGTTAAAAGGTGAAAATATAAGGGCGAATATAAAGAAAAGTCTAGGTGTTGTAGGTACTGTAACAAGGGAAAATTCCTTTGAATTCTTTAGGGCTCTATTACATATGATTAAATCAGCAGGGTATGAGGGGTTGATGGTCATATTAGACGAAGTAGAAACTGTTCAGAAACTACAAACGGCAAACATGAGAAATAATGCATATGAAAACTTAAGGTTTTTTATTGATGAAGTGGATAAAAATAATTTTCATAATTGCTTCTTCCTCTACACTGGAACAACTGATTTAATGGAAAGTGAAAGGGGATTTAAAGCATTGGAACCACTATATCAGAGAGTTAAAGTAGAAAGAGATAGGGATTATAAAAATTTAAGACAACCTGTAATCTTTCTAGATGATTTTAACAAAGAAAAATTGAGAGAGGTAGCAGGAAAAGTTAGAAAAATTCATAGTGAAGTTTATGAATGGTCTGCCAATAAAAAGGTAAATGATGAATTTATTGAAAGATATATTACTGATATGACCAATGGATTTGGCGGGGAAATTAATATTAGTCCTAGAGGTTTTTTACGAAAGTTAGTAGATATATTAGATAAAAGTCAGATGTATGATGACTATATTCCGGAGGAGCAGTTTAATTTTGATGATGAAGTTAGAAATATGGTAGAAATAACTGAAAAAATAGAGGCTCATATTGTTAATTTTTAATATTTATATATTAAGATAAAGTATGAAGCACCAAATGATGAAGGTGATTAAATGTCTAGTTTTCATATGTTATGTGATCCATTAAAAAATAAAATCATTAATAAATTGGGATGGAAGGAACTTACTGCGGTACAGGAATTATCTATTCCTAAAATAATTGCTGGAAATAATGCTATAATACTTGCACCAACAGCAGGCGGAAAGACCGAAGCAGCATTTTTTCCAATTCTTCATATGATTAACGAGGAAAAAATTACTGGTACATCTGTAATTTATGTATCACCAATTAAGGCCTTGCTTAATAATCAAGAAGAAAGGTTGAAAGAACTTTCTTCTTTTATATATGGGACTGTATTTAAATGGCACGGGGATGTTTCATCTTACCAGAAAGTTAAATCCTTTAAAAACCCCCCGAATATTCTAATGATAACTCCAGAGTCACTAGAGGTTATATTGATGAATAAAAAAATAGACAAAGACGAATTCTTCAAGAATATACGATTTGTTGTAATTGATGAAATACACTCATTTGCAGATAGTGAAAGAGGTGTTCATCTAATAGCATTATTAGAAAGAATTCAAAACTATTCACAAAAAGATATTCAAAGGATAGGACTATCTGCAACTGTAGGTAACCCACATACCATAGGTAAATGGATGCAAGGTGGTAGTAAAAGAGAGCTAATAATTATAGATCCGCCTAAAATCAATACCCAAAAAATGATTGAAATTAAAGTTATCAAGAAAGAAGAAAACTTTGCAGAGGAAGTTTATAAAAGAATACATGGTAAAAAGGCATTATTTTTTTCTAATAGTAGAAGTGCTGCAGAAATGATAAAAAAACAAATTGAAGAAACAAATATAGATAGTTATGTTCATCATTCTTCTGTAGATAAAAGATTTAGAGAAATAGCAGAAGAAAGATTTAAAATAGGAAGCAATATATGTATAATTGCCACAAGTACTTTAGAATTGGGAATAGATATAGGAAATTTAGATATAGTCTTACAACTTGACTCACCTAGTACGGTATCTTCTTTCTTACAAAGATTAGGCCGGACAGGTAGAAGAAAAGGCAGTATAGCTCACTATGTTTTCTTTCCTACAAAGCCAGATAAATTCGTTTTATCTATTGCAGTATTAAACCTATCAAGAAAAAGATGGGTAGAAGATGTTTATGTTAGTAAAATTGCATATGATATTATGTTTCATCAAATATTAACAATGGCCCTTGCTGGATTTGGGGTTGATAAGGATGATATATTTAATGTTTTAAGTAATGTTTATTCTTTTTCAGGAATTGATAGAAACGATTACGAAAATCTTGTTGTATATATGGAAGAGAAAAATTATATTCAAATTGATAGAAACAAAATATATATTGATAATCAGACAGAAAGAATATTTGGCAGACAAAATTTTATGGAGTTATACTCAGCATTTGAAACTACAAAGGAATTTACTGTTAGATTTAGAAACAGACCAATAGGAACCCTGGAAAGATGGTTTGTAAATGCTTTAGGAGAAAGTTTTCAGTTTATCTTGGCAGGCAAGTATTGGCAAACAGATAAAATAGATCATCAGAAGTCTATAATTTATGTTATAGAAGCAAAAACAGCAATGCCACCTAGATGGATGAGTGGGGAGGGATTTTATTCTTACGAGTTGTCCCAAGAAATATTAAAGATAATGAGTGAAGATGAGGAATATTCATTTCTAAATAGTTATGAAATGTTATTATTGCAGGATATAAGAT
Organism: uncultured Clostridiaceae bacterium; assembly: GCA_964387405.1. GTDB lineage: Bacteria > Bacillota > Clostridia > Peptostreptococcales > Natronincolaceae > JAAZJW01. Next base: position 7,615 of record CAYLXY010000031.1, on the reverse strand, counting down.
ATGAGGAAAAATCATTTGGAATTAAAGTGGGAAAAATAATAATCGAAGAAAATAAAGATGGTTATGAATTTCATACATATGCGGGCAATCGTATTAATTATACATTAGCAATGACATTAAGCCTTATTAACGGTATGTTAGATGCTAAAAGTATATCATGGAATGGATTTAAGATTATATCAGCAGATAAGGACTTTAAGCCTAAGAATAATGAAATATTAGAAATTATAAATAAAATAAAAAACAATGATAATTATTTTGAGGATATATTTGATAAATTAGTGGATAAGGTACCTGATATTTCTATGTCCAAATATCAAAAGTATTTACCAGATAATATAAGAAAAAGGATGGTTTCAGATTATGTTTATGATATTAAAGAAACGCAAAGTTTCATTGAAAATATAAATGTTGAAATCTTAAAAATATACTGTTGATATGTGGAGGTGTTAGAATGCCTGACTTTAAGAGTCTTAAAGATTTGGAAAAGTATTTAAATGATAATCCTAAGATATTTATTAAACAAAATATAGGCAAGAAAATAAAAAATAAATGTCCTATATGCAAAACAATTCAACAAATCAAACTTTTGTCGGAAGATAAAGGCAGATGCTTAGGTTGTAACGAAAGTTTTAATATTAAATTTACTAGTAAGTAAGTTCATTATTAATAATATAACTGATTTGGTATTAACGATTAAAGGGCTAGGCAAAGAAGTTAGTAAATAAGGAGGGATGTTTATGTCTTATAAAACATTTCAAATTAGTATTCCTGCTGACGAGGATGGATATGTTAAATTTCAATGTCCTTATTGCAATCAAAGGTTTAAGCTTAATGCTAGTGAAGTGAAAGACTCAGATGTAGTTGATTTATATTGTCCAATTTGTGGTCTAGTAAATGAAGTTGAATGTTTTTATAGCGATGAAGTAATAGAAAAGGCTATAAATATTGTTGAAAATGAGGCTATGAATATGATATATGACATGTTTAAAGGATTTAAAAGAAAAACTAGAAGTAATAAGAACTTCAAAGTAAAAGCAGGCAAGAAGGCTAATGTTCAAATAAAGGAATTATATGAGAACATTGATGAGTTGATCATTACAAAAATAATTTGTTGCAAGAAACATGTCAAAGTAAGACAATTAGATAAATTAGTAGGGGTATATTGCTCATATTGTGGGGTGAAGGATTATGAAAAATAAAAGAGAAATAAAAAAGATTTCTAGGGAATTTAGAATGTATGGATCAAGGCTATTATCTACTAAACATGGTAATGGCATGGGAGACTTAAGCAGATTTTTAAATTTTATAGAGTCTAATGAAATTATATATAAGTTTATTCAGGAAAATAATACTGAAGAATATGATATGGAAGAAATTTACAAAATAGGGGTTGGAGAGATAAGTATCCATTACCAATAGAAAAAGATAAAGAAATAGCTTTTATTTATCAATTATTAAAATATGGACAAGCCAAGTTTGGAGATTATACTGTATTTACTCATGGTTATGGATCGGGTAATAAATATCAAGACAAAATGGATGCATTTAATAATGAAGTGACTAAACATTTAGTTGATTATATAAGAGAATATTTAGAAGATATTATACTAGATATGGAAGATGAAGGAGGAGAAGATGAACAAACTTCTTCAAGAAAAGTATTTATTTCTTATTCTTGGACTAATAAGGATATTGTAGATGTAATAGATGAGGATTTCAAAAAATTAGATATCAGCTTAACCAGAGATGAAAGAGATCTAAAATATAAAGATAGCATTAAACAATTTATGCAACAGGTAGGGAAGCATGATCATGTTATTATGATTACAAGCGATAGTTATTTAAAGTCAGAAAATTGTATGTATGAAGTAATGGAGATAATGAGAAATAGGGAATATAAGAAGAAAATACTTATGATTATTCTAAAAGAAGAGGATAAAAGATATTATAAAGACTATGAAGATAGAATGAAAAAGGATGAGAAATTTCATGATTTAGTTATAGGTGCAGATATTTATTCTACATCAGGGAGGATAACCTATATTGAATATTGGGAAGGCAAAGAAGAGGAATTGGAAACATCTATGTCTCGTATCAAAACAGAAACTAATAAAATTCAACCATTGAATGAGCTAAAAAGAATAAACAACATTACAAGAGATATTGGAGACTTCCTAACAGAACTAAGTGATTGGAAAAGTATCTCATTAAAAGAGTTAAAAGCAGCCAATTATAAGCCTTTATTAAAAGAGATGGACATAGCTATAAAAGAATAAACTTATAGTTAAGGGTGAAATAAGACAGTTTTAAAAACCTACCAAGTTGCTTCTAAGAATAAGGTTAATTGTAGTGTTCTGCTATATTTTTCTCTGTATTTACATATATTGAATTTTGATTAATAGGGCATATTTTTTTAACTTATCTATTTCTTCAACTAATATTTATAAGATTTGATAAAAGTGCATTTAATAGTTAGGGGGAATAAGTTTTGAGATGGTTGTATTTAATCGAGATTGCTTATAAAAATATAGATACATTTAATATATCGATTGTTACGGGAATAATAACTGGTTGGTTTGTAGTACTATTAGATTCTAATTTACAGGATATTAGAACAAAAAGGACAGGATTCATAAATGATAGGTATAGACGATATCAAAACATTAATAGATTTAGATTAACAATAATTCGTATTATTGAAACATATCGTATAACAGAAAAATTTCCTGCTGAACAGTCCGGACAAAGAAATCTTATTATGTTATTAGCTCTTGATGATGCAAGAAAAGAAATAAATATGGAAATAGATATTTTAGAACCATATTATTATTTTAGAGAAGAGTATTTAACTGAAAATATGAAAAATATTATAGGTCGTGAAACTAACAGTTTTATAAAAATAAAAGATTTGATTAATATTAAAGATATAGAAGAATTAAACTTACAGGAGTTAGATGAACAAAAAACAATATTGTGGAAAATAGCTTTTGATATGAGAAAAGAACCTAGAGAAAAAGTAAAATTTGAAGTTTTAAAAACAATTTTACAGGACAAAGCTATTTTAATGATTATAATAATTGCTACCATTGCAATAATTATAGGTTAATAAATAGTTACTGATAATATTTTTTAAATCATAGATTATTTTATTTTACTTCATAGAAAAATTCCAGTCCTTTAGCCTGTACTTGTAGATCTTCTACTTCCACAATCCGTTGCCCCTGGGGCAGTTCTATGTAGCCATGCAACCGACTAGTTCCAGTTATCCTGCCAACTTTGGGGTCTTTGCTATCGCTCCTTTCACAAACAATTTTCCCCTGGGAATATTAAAGAAATATAATATGGTAGAAAAATAGCTTGTTCCAGTCGCTAAGTCCGTCTTTGTGGGTCTTGACTTCCACAGTCAGTTGCTTTTGGGGTAGTTCTATGTAGCCATGCAACCGACTGTTACAGTTATCCTGTCATCTCTAGGGTCTTTGCTATCGCTCCTTCCACAAACAATTTTCCTTATATGAATATTAAATAAAAATAATAAGGAAGTAAAATAGCTTGTTCCAGTCGCTAGGTCTGTCTTTGTGGGTCTTTACTTCCACAGTCAGTTGCTTCTGGGGTAGTTCTATGTAGTAACGCAACCGACTGTTCCAGTTATCCTGTCAACTCTGGGGTCTTTGTAATCGCTCCTTCCACAAACAATTTTTCCATAGGAATATTAAATAATTATAATATGGTAGAAAAATAGCTTGTTCCAGTCGCTAGGTTCGTCTTTGCGGGTCTTTACTTCCACAGTCAGTTGCCTTTGGGGTAGTTCCATGTAGTGATGCAACCGACTGTTCCAGTTATCCTGTCAACTTTGGGGTCTTTGCTATCGCTCCTTCCACAAACAATTTTCCTTATATGAATATTAAATAATTATAATATGGTAGAAAAATAGCTTGTTCCAGTCGCTGGGTCTATCTCTTGGGAAAAGGCTGTGATCCAAAGTGTACTACTTCGGAATCCCAACTACCGCTTCGCTTTCCCTAAATGTTATGTTTAGGAAATAGTTGCCTAACTTTGAGGAATTCCTCTGGGGTGGCAACTACCGTTACACAGGCTTAAGGCACTATAGGGGTAGTTTTTAGGGTCTGCCTTAAACCCTGTTCCACTTTCCCTAAACGAACATTTAGTTAATAGTTGGGGGTTAGTATTATTAGTAGGTTTGCAACTTAATCTTTAAGATCAAATCGGAAGGGATGCTAATGCATCCCCTTTACATTGTGGATATATGGACAGCTATTTAGGGTTATTCCCTGGGGAGCCTGCCCACATAACCACAAATATTTACTGCTGCTACTACTGCTACTACTGCTACTACTAAGGTGGGTCTATCTTTGAGGTCTCGGTCTATGGGGTCTATCTATGCGGTCATGGTAGCAAAGCTTATGCTTTGCTTATTTGATATTTTCTGTTGTATTTTTATTTTTTAAATATAAACCATAATAAGATTGTTTTATATTTTTATAATCCTTTAATGTATTATAAGAATATTTTAGTGAATCAAAATCTCTTTGTTTGTACTAGAGTAGGTTAGAAAACATATTGGAGTATCTAAGACGAATATATTGAATACTGCCTTCGAATTAGACCACTTATGCACACTTTTAGACCATTGAATGCCAGATAATAGACCACTCAATGCCAACTGAAGACCAAAACGTTTAGAGAGTCCCAATTATGGAACTCTCTTTTTAATTACATATTGTTAATATTGATTTGTTCTTTGGTAGTTAATACCATGACGCTCTCGCATAGAAATCTCGCCATCTATGAGTATCTGATAAGAATCATGTACAATGCGGTCAAGTATTGCATCAGCTATCTGTACATTCCCAATCTTTGAATGCCAACCTTCTGGAGCATATTGAGAACAAAATATTGTTGAGGAATTCTTTAATCGAGCTTCAATAATTTCGAAAACATGAATTGCTTCTTCTTGAGATAATGTAGTAAGTAGCCATTCATCGACAATTAATAACTCTATCTTCTTGTATTTAGAAACAATCTTACGATAACTTCCGTCTGCAGAATATTTAGCAGCTGTCAACTCATCAATTAGTTCTGGTAATCGGATGTATTTAACTTTAAAAAACTGACGACAAGCTTGTACACCAAATGCATTTGAAACCCAGGTTTTACCGTTCCCTGAAGCTCCCATCAAGATAATATTGTGGTTTTCACGTACATAATTGCATGTTCCCAGTTCAAGAATTAGCTGCTTATCTAGATGGCGATCAGGATGATATTCAATATCCTCAATGGAGGCCGTTGGATCATTAAATGTAGCTTGTTTAATTAATCTTTTTAATTTATTGGATTGGCGGTGAGAATATTCGTAATCAACAATCAGATTAAAGCGTTGATTAAATGACATATCCTCATAATTTGAATTTTTTGTTTGTTCTTCATAGAGTTCAACCATGCCACTTAAGTGCATTTCGGCTAATTTACGTAGGGTTTCTTTATTCCTCATTTTTTACACCTCCAAAGTACTTTGAACCTCTGACAAATCCATAATCATTATCTGTTTTAGTATCATTTAAAGTTCCATTTTCTTTTGAACTCTGGCTATCTTTCATGCGTTTTAATATTGTTTTTAGAACAGATAGGGATGGTGCCTGTGAAATAGTCATTAAGGTATCACAGCTTTTTTCAATTAATTCATTTGAATAATATTTAGTTAGATTTTTAAAAGATAGTAAAATTGTTAATGCTTTTTTCTCAACCTGATTATCTAAAATGTAGCCAACAAATTTTTCTGTACTGTACCCTATTGTATTAGCCCAATTTCTAATTTGATCTGGGGTATGTTCAAGATACTTTCTATGATTATCAGGCATATGATTAGAATTAGTTGAAAATTGACCAATTTCTCCTAAAAGTATTTTGTGTGATGCAATTCTCATATCTTTGAAGTATACTTCAATTAAGTCCTTAGTAATTCTAACATCAACTTGGCTTTGGACGTACTCATAAGGAACGGAATAATACATGCGGTTCACTTGTACATGGTAGTTTAATTGAACCTTTGCAGTTTTCCATTCCGATAGTTGGTAACGTGGATAACGAAGGGGGATAAGTTTAGTTTTTTCCTCTTCGTTAAACACACTTCTTCTTGAACCTTCTCTTCTTTGAAAGGGTTCATCATTTAACCTATCTACTTCTTCTAGAATTTTCGCATTTAAATTATCGAGACTAAAACATTGATAATATCGGAGTGAAGCTATGATTTGTCGTGTAATATAACCAACACTTCCTTCAACGCTTGGCTTATCTTTGGGTGCCCTCACACGTGCTGGAACAATTGTTGTTCCATAGTAATTAGCTAACTCACGATATGCTTCATTCAAAATTGGTTCTCCCCTAAGGGGTTTATTCACACCCGTCTTTAAATTATCAGGAACTAAAACCTCAGCTACTCCATTAAAGTATTCAAATGCATGCATATGAGCTAGCAACCAACTTTGTGATGTCATATTAAAAAAACCTTCTGCATAAAACAATTGACTGTAGGGTAATGTTGCTACAAATACATAGATAGTTGGTTTTTCACCTGTACTTCTATCTTTAATAGACAAAGTACTTCCAGCCCAGTCAACCTCCATAATTTCACCTGGTTTGCGTCTGATAGGCATGGTTAATTTATACTTCTTTGCGTACTTTCCATAATGCCTACAAAAGGTCCTATAGGCGTAAGGAATCTTTTTAATATCCCTAGCGCGGTGGGAATATTCATAGTGAAGCAATTTTAATGTCATATTTTTCTTCTGTAACTCGCGGTGTACATCTTCCCAATCTACAGGGAAATATCCTTTTGCTATGGCTTCTTTTTCAGGAAACAAGAACCCTGCCAACCATTGATTGGTCATCTCGTCTGTTAAGTCTACTAGGCCCAGATGTTTAGCCTTTTTAACTACATCTGATACAGTTTGTCTTGAGTGACCTACAGTGGAACAAATTGTCCTTTGACTTGTTTCCTTAAAATGTAACTCAAGTATCCTACGATATTGGATCATAAAAACCTCCTATATAATTTAGTCATGCAAATAGCATGCATCTTAATTATATAGGAGGTTTTGAGTAAATGGTCTATTGATTGCACTGGGTGGTCTATTATTAGGCAATTAGTGGTCTAATAATAGACTTAAGTGGTCTTATGCAGAGGCAATACTCATATATCTTCAAAGTAAACTACTATAAACATTATTAATTATGGTCTAGTGTTCCTGGTGAACAACTTAATAGGTCTAGATTTCGGGATGGTTGACCACAAACTTTTACAGGATTTTTAACTTTCGTGTCAATAAAATTGCTATTTCATTACATAGAGAGACATCTGATAATAAATTTATTTATATGTTGCTTATTTTGTCATTCAATAGGAAGATTGTTTTATGTATTTTTATTTACTTCAAATGACATAATCCGACAAATAATTTACTAAAAATGATATATAATTAAGAGGATCGAGATAAATGGTAGTATATGTGAATTTAATTCAAAAAATTTAATACAAAATTATAAAATTACTAAAGATATTAAAGAGTTAATGAAATACTATTTTTTTTATATTATA
>CAYLXY010000030.1:0-11721 GCA_964387405.1 uncultured Clostridiaceae bacterium | reverse complement strand
CAATTAATAGATTTTAAAGGTTTTTTATCTTTTTTGTAGAATAAATAAGTTATCTGTATTATACTGTCTAATGGGAAAGGAGAATGTATTGTGGATGAATTTTCTAAAATATCATTTGAAGAAATATCAAAAAGAGATACACTCATGATAATTAAAGCTTTAGAATACACTGGAGAAAATGCTAATATTCCTTCTTTTATTGAATTGAAAGATGCTATAGTAAAGCAATTAAGTGCTCTTTCTAATTCTACTGAAGAGGAATTTATTGAATACTTGAAAAAATAGAGACAGTTAACCACTGTCTTAATTTTTTGCCTTTAAAAATCTATACTCCCCACTTCTGCTATAAACTATTAGTTCTATATGCTTTTCTGATTGAATCTTATCTTTAATTTTAATATTGTTTAATATAGGATGTTTTATTACCATTCCTCTTTCTAATTTAAATAAATTTATTTCCTTATCTTCATTAAAAAAAGATGTCCTGCCAATTTCATATTCTCTTAATCTAAATAAATATTCATTCATGTTTTCTATAAAGCTAATATCTTTTATTTGCTTAGTTTCTATTTTATCTGTTTGTTTTGCCAAGGCTAATAATGCATACTTTATAGTGCTAACTTCTTTTTCATCTCTTTTCCATGCTTTAACTTTTTCCTCATTTTTATATATTTTTAAAAAATTAATCAGTCCTAATAGAAATATATCTTTACTATAGGGTATATCAAGCTTATAATCATCAATAGTTTTTATACGATCCAAATCTATTAAGTAATTAACTTTTTCCTGCTCAAATTTAATTTTATAAGTGTTTTTTAATTCTCCTTTAATCTTTTGCTCAAGTTCTAAAAGTTTTAAATCTATTAAATAATCTTTCAGCTTATTAATTAATTCTTCTCTTTCTATCATGGTATCATTCATCAACAAATAAACTGTTCTAAGAAGTAAAAGTCCTGTTAATATTACTTGAGGATGTCTATTTATGTAAATAATATTTTTATAAACTTCCTCCTGTGCAACAGCAAAGTTTTTATTTACTAAAGCTATTGGAATAATTCTAGAAAAAGCTTGACCTCTTTTATCTTCCCAATAAAAATCACTAGTGTAATAGGCCTTTCCTAGCTTTAATTTATTTATATAATTTGGAGGTGAGCCACATCTATAGTATTGCCATAATTTAAGTTCTTCTGCCATTCTTTGATAATCTATTAAAACCTGTTTTTTTTCCTTATTATCAACAAAACATTTGCAATTAATTAAGGTCAACTGTGTAATATAACTCCACTGTCCTTTTTCCATTTCAATTTGTAAATCTTTATTATATGAATAATTAAAAACCTGTAAACACTCATCTTCATCAGTATTCTCTCTTAAAAATCCTAAAGCATCTCCATAAAACATGTATGGAAGTATATTAATATTTTTTTTATTATCTTCCAATTTTCTACCCCCTAAAAGTAGATACAAGTATCAAAATAGCCAACTCCATTAGATAATGTAAGTTGGCTAGCTGTCTAAATTACATTTTTTCTGGTGCTTGAATTCCTAGTAAATCTAGTCCTGTACTTAAAACTTGCTTTACAGCAGCAACCACAACTACTCTTGCTTTTTTCAATTCCTCATCTTCAACTAGTATGGAATGTTCATGATAAAAACGATTAAAGGCTTGGGCTATATCTATGATCTGTCTTGTAATTATAGATGGCTCATTTTTCCTCTGTGCATCTTTAACGATATCTGGGAATTGTTGAATCTCCTTCAATACATCCAAGCTTATATCATCAACTAATAATTCCGCTTTAAAATTATTGTCTATATCAATCTCTGCCCTTCTTAAAACACTGGCAGCCCTTGTATGTGTATATTGTACATAGGGACCTGTTTCTCCTTCAAAACTTAAAACCTTATCCCATGTAAAAGTATAATCCTTAATCCTGCTATTAGATAATTCTTGGAATACTACAGCTCCAATACCTACCTGTTTAGCTACTTGTTCAAGATTCTCTAAATCTGGATTTTTTTCATTTATAATATCCTTCGTCTGTTCTACAGCCTTGTTTAAAACATCTTCTAAGAATACTACTCGACCTTTTCTAGTAGACATGGTCCCTTCTTCAAGACTTACCATACCAAAAGGTACATGAATACAATCTTTTTCCCACTCCAAGTCCATAAGTCCTAGTATTTTCTTCAATTGTTGAAAATGCAGAATCTGTTGAGAACCAACAACATATATGTTTTTATAAAAATCATAGGTCTCTTTTCTATAAATAGCCGCTGCAAGATCTCTGGTAATATACAAAGTAGAGCCATCGCTTTTTCTAATTAAAGCAGGAGGCATTCCGAAAGCTTCCAAATCTACTATGTCTGCACCTTCAGACTTTTTGAGTATATTTTTTTCTTCCATCCTACTCACAACTTCAGGCATTTTATCTGAATAAAAACTCTCACCTGCAAAGGAGTCAAAAGTAATATCCAACATGTCATAGACTCTATTAAATTCTTCCAAGCTAACTTCTCTAAACCATTGCCAAAGTTCTATAGCTTCTTGATCTTTGTTTTCTAACTTTTTAAACCATTCTCTACTTTCATCTTCTAATTCAGGTTTTTCCTCTGCTTCTTCGTGGAATTTAATATATAGCTTGAGTAAACTAGGTATTGGATCTGCCTTTACTTCTTCCTCATCTCCCCAATTCTTAAAAGCTACAATTAACTTTCCAAACTGTGTTCCATAATCTCCTAAGTGATTAATTGTAATAGTATTAAAACCTAAAAATTTATATATTTTATATAAGGAATTTCCTATTACAGTTGTTCTAATATGTCCTATATGAAAAGGCTTAGCTATGTTTGGTGATGAAAATTCCACAATAACATTCTTTCCCTCACCCATTATGCTACTACCATAGTTTTCTTTTTTACTTAGTACTTCCTCTAAAACAGTCTTAGCAAAATACTCCTTATCTAAAAAAAAGTTTAAATAAGCTCCTGCAGTTTCAATTTTATTTATAAAATCACCCTTGTCTATACTTTCAGCTATATCAGCAGCTATAAGATTAGGTGCTTTTCTAAAAATCTTTGCTAACCTGAAACACGGGAAAGCAAAATCTCCCATTTCAGGATTTGGTGGTACTTCTATCATTATTGAAATTTCATCTTCTGTAAGATCTGGAATGATTTTACCTAAAACCTGGCTTAATTTTTTTTTGAAATCAGTCATTATAATAATTCCTCCTCGAACTTTATAAACTAGTAAAGAAATATGTTTATTTAAGATATACCATAGTTACACCTATACCACCTTCTCCATATACACCTTCCCTATAATTTTTAACATGTTTATGGTTCTTAAACATCTGCTTAAGTCCTGCGCTTAAAACTCCAGTGCCTACACCATGGATTATTGTTACATGGCTTAAACCGGCAATATAACTATCATCTAAGTATTTATCTACTTCTAACATTGCTTCCTCTAAATTTTGTCCCCTTACATCAATTTCCGTACTTATATTTTGTGCCTTAGCTCTAAATATTTTACCAGCACCACTTTTCTTAGCTATTTCCTCTGGCTTAGCTCTCTCCAGATTAGATACATGCATATTAACTTTCATTATACCTACTTGAACTTGAACTTGACCATCTTGATCTTCTGGTGAAATAACATATCCTTTTTGATTTAAGGATAGTATTTTTACTGTTTCACCTGCTTTAAGGTTTTTAGGTGGTTTTTTACTGGTTTTCATTATTAGAGGCTCTGTCATACCTTGAGAAAGTTTGTCCATCTTAGTAGAAATATGCTTTCGAGACTCTTCAATCTTTCTATTCATTTCTTTTTCTTCTAATTCCATCTTCATTGATTTTAAATTATCTATAATTTCATCTGCCTCTAATTTTGTTTGCTTCATTATATTATGTGCTTCTTTTTTAGCATCTCTAATAGCTTTATCCCTTTGCTTTTGTAATTGTTCACTTTTTTCATAGTATTCCTTCTTTATTTTCTCAGTTTCCATTCTAAGTCTTCTTGTTTCTAGCTTTTCTTTTTCTGCAAGAGATCTATTTTCCTCAATATTTTGCAACATATCTTCAAATTCAATGGTTTCTTTAGTTAATAATTCCTTGGATCTATCAATTAAAAAATCTGGCAAACCTAATTTTTTCGAAATCTCAAATGCATTAGATTTTCCTGGTACTCCTATTAGTAATTTGTAAGTTGGACTCAATGTTTCTACATCAAACTCTACAGAAGCATTTTCTACCTTACTGTTAGACAATGCATATTGTTTTAATTCACTATAGTGGGTAGTTGCAACTGCAGTAGTACCTATATCTTTTAAGTGATTTAAAATAGCCATAGCAAGGGCAGCACCTTCTGTAGGGTCTGTTCCTGCACCTAACTCATCAAATAATACCAATGATTTTGGTGTTACCTTGTTCATAATAGAAACTATATTGGTCATATGGGATGAAAAAGTACTCAAACTCTGCTCTATACTCTGCTCATCTCCAATATCAGCAAAAATTTCATCAAATATAGCCAATTCCGTACCATAAGCTGCTGGAACATGTAATCCACTTTGTCCCATCAATGTTAAGAGACCTAGGGTTTTTAATGTAACAGTTTTTCCCCCAGTATTAGGTCCAGTAATTACTAGTATATGAAAATCTTCTCCCATCCATATACTGTTGGCTACTACTTCATCAGCCTTTAACAGAGGATGTCTACCATCTTTTATCATTATTTTCCCATCTATATTTAATCCTGGTTCTACAGCTTTCATGTCTAAAGATAACTTACCTTTTGCAAAGATAAAATCTAATTTTCTTAAAATAAGTTGATTATATTTTATAGGCTCAGCATTTTCAGCTATAAGTCCTGCAATTTCCATTAAAATTCTTTCTATTTCAACCCGCTCTTTAATTTTCAATTCCTTAACCTGATTATTAAGCTCCACTACTGCCATAGGTTCTATAAATACAGTAGCTCCACTAGAGGACTGGTCGTGTATTAGGCCAGGTATACTAGTCCTATATTCTTGTTTTACAGGCACTACATAACGATCTTGTCTCATAGTAATTATAGCATCCTGCAAGTATTTTTGTTTGGATGGTGAAGTGATTATAGTATTTAATTTTTTCCTTGCTGAATCATTTTTTGAAACAATCTGCCTGCGTATATCCTTTAGTTCCGAACTGGCATTATCAGATAGGTCTGTTTCATTAACAATACACAGGTCTATCTTCTCTTCTATTGCTTTTAAAGAAGTAAGATCCTCACCTAATTTTCTTATTATAGGATATGTATCCCCATCTTCTTTCTTATCTTCCTTCAAAAAATCTTTTATTCTTCTAGCTCCAGCTAATGTATCCTTTAATTTTAATAATTGTCCTGGATCTAAATATGATCCAATCTCCGTTCTTCTAATATATTTGGATAGGTCATTAATACCACTTAAAGGAATGTTACCTTTTTTAATCAATATACTTTGGGCTTCACTAGTCTCTTTTTGCAGTTTTATGATATTATCTAAATCTGAAATGGGTTTTAGCTTTCTTACCTTTTCCTTACCTAAAGATGATGTACATTTCTCTTCAAGCATATTTATTATCTTAGTATATTCTAAAACCCGTAAACTTCTTTGATCCATTAAAGTCACCCCGTTATTTCTACAAACTTTGTCTGTATTATCATATTATATTCCCATCTTTTATTCAACTATTTCCTATTTATTATTATATATACTATAAAGAAAATGAACCCTGTATAAGATTGGGTTCATTTTCAAAGTTTATTATTTTTTATTTGATTTTTTTCTTGCATTTTCATTCAAAATCTTTTTTCGAAGCCTTATACTCTTAGGAGTAATTTCTACCAACTCATCATCTGCTATAAACTCTAAGGACTCCTCCAAAGAAAACACTACTGGTGGCACTAGACGCAGGGTATCATCAGAGCCAGAAGCACGCATATTAGTCAATTGTTTTCTTCTACATACATTTACTAATATATCTTCTAGCCTAGAGCTTTCCCCAACTATCATACCTTCGTAAACTTCAACACCGGGACTGATAAAAATCTGTCCTCTTTCTTGAGCTCCATGTATGCCATATGCCACTGCTGTTCCGTTTTCAAAGGCTATAAGGGATCCTCTGGTTCTATTGTGTATGTCTCCTCTGTATTTGTCATAACCATCAAATAAATGATGATATATTCCATTTCCTCTTGTATCTGTTAAAAACTCTGATCTGTAGCCTATTAATCCTCTAGCAGGTATTCTAAATTCCAGCTTCATAATTCCACTTCCTGTAGGCTCCATATTTATCATTTCGCCTTTTCTTGAGTTAATTTTTTCAATTACCACACTTACAGCTTCTTCTGGAACTTCTATATACAGTCTTTCCATAGGTTCTAACAGACCTTCTTCAGTATTTTTCATGATTACTTCTGGTCTGGAAACTGCAAATTCATATCCTTCTCTACGCATGGTTTCAATTAAAATTGAAAGATGAAGTTCTCCCCTACCTAAGATTTTAAAGGAATCTGCTGAAAGCTCTTCCATTTTCATAGCAACATTGGATAGTAATTCTCTTTCAAGTCTATCCTTTAAATGTCTGCTAGTTACATAAGTTCCCTCTTTGCCTGCAAAAGGACTATCATTTACCATAAAGTTCATGGAAATTGTTGGATCGTCAATTTTGACTGAAGGCAAGGGTTCTATTATCTCTGGAGAGCAAATATTATCACCTATATTAATATTTCCTATACCTGATATAGCTATTATCTCCCCTACAGTGGCAGTTTCACATTCTATACGATTTAAACCTTGGTAATTATATAGATTGCTAATTCTAACATTGCTTTCCACACCATCAGGAGTCACTAATACATAGGACTGTCCCCTGTTGATAGTTCCTCTTGATATTTTTCCAATCCCTATTCTACCTATATACTTATCATAGTCTATAGATGTTATAAGCAATTGAAGTCCGCCATTTTCATCACCTTCAGGACATGGTATGTTTTCCAAAATACTATCAAAGAGAGGATCCATATTTTTACCTTCATCCTCCATATTTGCTTTTGCAAATCCATTTCTAGCCGATGCATAAATTACAGGAAACTCTAACTGATCATCATCAGCTTCAAGTTCTATAAACAAGTCCAGTGTTTCATCAATAACTTCACTAGGTCTTGCTTCTGGCCTATCTATTTTATTTACTACAACTATAGGCCTTAAACCTACTTCTAATGCTTTTTGTAATACAAATCTAGTTTGAGGCATAGGTCCTTCTGATGCATCTACTAACAACAAGACACCATCGACCATGCTCATAATACGTTCTACTTCTCCACCAAAATCAGCATGTCCTGGTGTGTCTATAATATTAATCTTTATATCTTTATAATGAACTGCTGTATTTTTTGAAAGAATGGTAATTCCACGTTCCCTTTCTAATGAGTTAGAATCCATGACCCTATCTTCCACTATTTCATTGCTACGAAAAGTTCCACTCGTTTTTAACATTTGATCTACTAAAGTCGTTTTCCCATGGTCAACATGGGCAATAATTGCAACATTTCTAATATCATTTCTTTTCATTCTGATTTCAACTTCCTTCTATATAAATATATAAACCAACCATGTGAATTTTATCATAGATGAACATATACTGCAAATAACTTTGTCCAGCTTATAAAGCCACACTATTAAAGAGAAGCATTAGTTCCAGCTACATAGGCTGATGACCAAGCCCACTGTAGATTAAAACCTCCACAATCTCCATCTACATCTAAGAGTTCGCCTGCAAAATATAAGCCTGGTACAAGTTTAGATTCTAATGTGTCTGAGCAAATATCTTTTAAATTTACTCCCCCTGCACTTACTTGAGAATGAGTCCAGGACTGAGATCCTGTAACTTTAAACTTCCAAGACTTAAGCAGTTTTGTAATTTGCTTTATTTCTTTATTGGATACCTGAGAGCATACTCTATCTATATTATGTATCTTTGAAGCCTTGAGTATTACAGGAATTAATCTTTTATTGATTAAACCTATAAAACTAAAATCAAGAGGCCTATCATATTGATAAGAAAATCTAAGATTTATTAAATCCAGAAGCTCTTCATAAGTATAGTCTGGAAACATATCTAATTCTATTATGGGCTCCTTCTTGTTTTCAAGTGCTTCCATCGCATTTCTACTAACTTGTAATATTGGTGGTCCTGAAATTCCGTATTCAGTAAATAATAACTCTCCTTCTTCTTTTCTTGCTAGATTTCCATCTACATATATAGTAGCTTTCCCATCAAACTTTACACCCTTTATAGATTTTAAAAAAGGAGCTTGTAATCTTAATTGTACTAAGGCTGGAAAAGGCTTAATAATACTATGGCCTAGTTTCTTAGCCAGTTGATAGCCACTTCCATTAGATCCTAATTTTGGGCTAGACCTACCTCCTGTAGCTATAATTACCTTGTCAGCTGTATATTCTTCCTTGTTAGTATCTATAAGAAAAAATCCATCCTTTGATTTTTTTATTGAGCTGATCTCTATATTGCATATCTCTTTAACTAGTAACTTATTTAACTCATACCTTAAAACATCTAAAACACTAGAAGCTTGATTGGACATAGGAAAAACCTTTCCTTCATCCTCTACCTTATGAGCAATACCTATTGTTTCAAAAAAATCTATAGTCTCTTCTACTGTAAAAAGCTTTAAAATATTACTTGCAAATTTTACATCTGAACTATGTAGGTAGCCTAGATTGTCCCATTTTAAATTAATATTTGTTAAATTACATCTTCCATTACCAGTTGCTAGTATCTTTTTGCCAACCCTATCCATTCTTTCGTAAATTGCAACCTCCGCCCCATTTGTTGAAGCTATAATTGCTGCCATCATACCAGCAGCTCCTCCACCAATAATTGCAATCTTATTTTCCATAATTGTCTAACTCCTTTATAAAAAGATCTTATATCCTGCTTTTTATTTTCTATTCCAATCTATATTCTTTATTTCTCAATTTTCTAGATAGTATATAAGTTATAATCGTTGCGGCAAATATTCTTACACCTAGTAAAATATAACCATTAGCACCAATAGCAACAAATAGTAAGGTATCTTCTATTATAGCATGACAAACAACTAAAAATGCTGAAGTCAAGAACATATCATTTTTAGAAAGCTTGCCCTCTTTTGAGCTTTGTATTATAACTCCTGCACCATAGGTTATACCAAATATAACTCCCACTAGTAGTGGTAGGGTAGATTCTTCAGACATACTAAAAAAACCAGTAATAAATTTGAAAAATCTGGATATTTCATCTAACATTTTATAATCTCTAGCTAGTTGAAGTATAATCATCAAAGGTATAACAATTTTGGCTATAGAATAAATTGTAGAAAAGCTACCTAAAACACCTTCTTTTAAAATATCAATCATACTAATCCACCAACCCTTCCTGCAATTATGCCAAATACAAAGGCTAATCCTATTCTAATTATTAAGGCATATGAAACTTTAAGTCCTAGCCTTTTTGTAATAGCAGTTTCCACTAACAAAGAATGAGAAAAAGAAATCATTATAGCCAAAGTTGTAATTTCCATAGTGGTCAGTTTAATAGCTTTAATCGCACCAAGGGCTCCATATATATTTAATAAATTACCTATAACTAAAACAATAGCAGCTTCCCCAGGTAGATTAAAAATTCCCATTAAAGGTTGAAACAAATAAGTAACCCACCCTATTATAGGTGTATTATTTATTATCGTTACTAAAATATATACAGGAATTATAATTTTAGATAATAACCAGGTAGTTTCTATACCTTTTTTTAGACCTGTTTTAATAGAATCTATTAGCATTATTTTTCACCTTTCCGTAATAATAGCATTTAAACTATTTTTCAATACTATTACAGTATATATTTTATTTTAGCAAATTTAAAGTCTTTTATCATTATATGAAAGTAATTTTCCAAAACAAGCAACAATTATTTTCTAAGAACTCTATAAGAAAAAGTAGATAGCTAAAATACAACTATCTACTTTTATGATTTATATAATTTTAAATTTTAGCAACTCTAAATTTAAAAGGGGTCTACCAATCCTTGCAATAAGCAAATCTAGATAATCTTCAATACATTATAGCTTTATCTACTTATTTAATTCAACTAATAATCTTTGTTTCTCTTCAGGTAATTTACCCTTTAAGTGAACTAAATTCGTTGGATGTGTTGTATCAAATATAGTCTCTTTTTTAGGTTTTAAGTTTTCTAAAAGTGTACGTACTTCTAACAGTCGTTCACTCCCTGATGAAGGAATAAATTCACCTCTTCTTACCATATCCTGCAATTCTGTACCTTCAAATACCATTAAATTCATAGTAATAATTTTATTTGATTGGAATTTGTTAAGCATTTTAGCAGTTGCAATTGCATTCTCTACAGATTCACCTTCACCTGCAATACCATACATAACTATACTATTAAATTGTAAATTTACTTGATTAAGTCTTTGCGCCTGGGTAATTGCATTTTCAACTGTATGACCTTTTTTCATTAATTTTAAAATATCATCTCTACCTGTTTCAAAACCAATATATAATAATCTAAGACCTGCATCATGAAGAATAGATAATTCTTCCAATGAATATTTAGCTATACTTTTTATAGCTGCATATGATGCTACACAAGCACAGTGTGGTAAATGTTTCTTTACCAGATCTAATATATGCTTCATTTTATCAAATCCTATTGTCATAGGGTCTGCGCCTGTTAGAAATATTCTCTCTGTATAGGTATCTCCATGCATTAATTGTTTTTCAATTTCTTTCAGTGATACTTCTTTATAATTTTCATCTTTGTACATAGAACAAAATGCACACTTATTGTATGAACATCCTGTAGTTACTGGTATTAAAAAAGTATTCATTTCATCATAGGGATAAAAAATCGTCTTTCCATCTTTACTATCCATAATAAATAACATCCCTTTCTTTTACTATTGAAATACTTTAACAAAATTCTTAAAATATTTTTTATTCTCCTGTATTTTATCCTCATTACCTAAAACACACAAATAATCTTCTTCCATAGACTCTTTAAGCAGTTTGCTATATTGTCTAATATCTTCAATGCTTGTATTTAAAATTTGGCTTCTCTCTTTTTGAAGATCATCTAAAGTTATTCCACTAATATGTAGGGCTGTTGCTCTATCTCCCTTCATTGATGGGCTCAGTGGAGTATCTATATTGCTTATGGTACCTATAATGTACTTACCCATTTCCCTTTCATTTACATCAAAATCTTTTATATAATTATACATATTATCATATACTTGAAAAGTTTCTGATAAATTAGGATCCCTATAGGAGCTAAATACAAAGTTACCATTCTTACTAAACCTAGCTAGCGAGCCATATGCTCCGCCTGTAATACGTATTCTGTCCCAAAGATAATCTAAACTTATTATTGTCCTTAACACTTGCATATGACCAGAATATTCATATCCTAGCTTTTTAAAGTTATTTCCCTTTGCTACATATTGTACCTTACTAGATGTTAGTAAGCCTTCATTTTCAGGGCCAAGTTTATATGAATAATCATATTTTTCTAATTTGTCACTTGGTAAAAGATCTATAAATGAACTGATTCGACCTTTAATAAGACCAAAATCATTGTCTTCACAAGTAATACTTACTAAAAGATTATTTTTATTAA
>CAYLXY010000029.1:0-11843 GCA_964387405.1 uncultured Clostridiaceae bacterium | reverse complement strand
AACACTTATCTAAAATATAATTTTAGTAGATTATATTTTATTAGAGTTTTTCATTATAACATAAAACTATAACAGGAGGATAAAATGTACAAAAAACGAAAAATAAATATTTCACTCATCTTAATACTTATAATTACAATTATTAATGGAAGCCTAGTCTTCGGTAATGACTCAAGAAACTTTAAATCTATAGATGAAAGCATAGACTATATCAAGCTTATGATGGAATATATAGAGGAAAACTACAAATATGATATTACAGAAGAACAGCTTATTGAGGGAGCTTATTATGGCTTATTTGGGGCTCTTGACCAACATAGCACATACTTTAGTCCAGAAGATTATAAAAATTTTAACTCAAGATCTACAGGGAAATTCAGTGGTATAGGGTTAGAGATAGGGGTTAGAGATGGATATATAACAGTTATAACGTCCATAGAAGGAACCCCAGCACAAAAATCAGGTTTAAAAACAGGAGATATCATAAAATATGTTGATGAGACAGATGTAAGCGTCTTTAGTCTTGAAAGAGTAGCAAGTCTAATAAGAGGAAAAGCAGGAAGTTCGGTTAGGTTAGGTATTATCCGTGATAAAAGCTCAGATATAACCTATATAGATATAGTAAGACAAACTATAGAAATTAATCCTGTCAAATATGAAGTCCTAGACAATAATATTGGATATCTAAAAATAAGTAGTTTCAATAGTAACACCAATGAAAAAATAAAACATCAGATTTCGCAGATTAATAAAGATAATATCAAAGGAATAATAATTGACTTAAGAAATAACCCAGGAGGGCTTTTAAGTGAAGCAATAAGAGTTTCGGATATTTTCTTACATAAGGATGTTCCAATAATGCATATAGAATACAAAGGCGATAAAAAAGAAACCCATATTGCAACAACAGACATGTTAATAAATAAGCCCCTAATAGTACTAGTCAATGAAGGTAGTGCAAGTGCATCAGAAATATTTGCAGGAGCCATTCAAGGAACAAAAAGAGGCATAATAATTGGAACTCAAACCTATGGCAAGGGGACTGTACAAACAATTACTCCTATTACAAACGGAGGAGGAATTAAACTTACAATAGCAGAGTATCTAATATCTAATGGAACTAAAATAGAAGGTATAGGTGTAACTCCAGATATAATAGTAAAAAATACTATATTAGAAAATAAGGATGAAATTATAGATTTTGTACCTATGATAGAGGATACGAAACCTACACTAAATGATAGGGGGATTAATGTATACGGAGCACAGCAAAGACTGGGTTATTTAGGTTATGATGTGGATATAACAGGCATAATGGATGAAAAAACAGTAGAAGCTATAAAGAGCTTCCAAAGCTTCCAAGGGCTGTATTCCTATGGAATATTAGATTGGACAACAAGAGACAAAATAAAAGAAGTGGCAATAGAACTATACAATAATGGAACAGATGATTTCCAACTTAAAAAAGCAATAGAAGAAATCAATAGTAGTATCGAATAAAGATTATCTTTAAGGCAACACAAGGGCATCATAGACAATTCTGCTTTTACATTGCAATTGTCGGGATAATTTGGTAACATTGAGGCGATACCTATATCTACACTAGGTACAACTAGAGGGAGGATTTAATATGAAGCTAAAGAAAAAATTAGTATTATTAACACTAGCTATCTCAATGGTGCTAGTAGGTTCATTTAATATTGCAGAGGCAAAAAATCCAGAAAAGGATATAAAAATATGGATTAATGATTTTTACATAATGAGTGACGTTCATCCATTTATAGATAATGGTCGTACTATTGCTCCTATTAGATTTATAGCAGAAGAACTAGGCTATAAAGTTGATTGGTATGGAGAAACAGAAACAGTATCAATAAAAAAAGATGATAATAAGATAATATTTAAAATTGGATCAAATGAAGTAACCATAAATGGAGAAAAGACTTATTTAGATGAAGCAGCAAGGCTAATAGAAGAAAGAATTTTTGTACCATTTAGGTCAATAGCTGAATTGCTTGGAGAAAAAGTAGACTATAATAGCGAGTATAAAGTGGCAATTATAGGTGATCAATTTGATGCAGATAACTATTATCCATTAAAATATTATTTAGAAAGTAAAGCTCCATTTATAACAAATTTAAAAATTAATTTTGTAGAAAGTACTATTAGACATTCAGATGGCAGGGTATATAATCTAGAAACATATAAAGAAGTTTTAAAATTAGTAGATAAAGAAGGAAAAGATCATGAAGAATTAGGATTTGTAACAGAAGTAGAAAAGGACAAACAACTTTATGATAAATATTATATATCACCTATAGAATATGATCCACTCGTAGGTTCCTGGTATGGTACAGGTGGAATTGTAGATAGTGATGAATATAAGGATGCATATACTTATATAGAAAAGATAGAGGACAATAAATATTTATTTATAAAACGTTGGGTAAAGCCAGATGGTTCAGAACTTATTATAGAATCTTATGCAAGCTATAATACAGATAAAGGAATATTATTTAAAGAAAGATCTCACAAAACTATAAAAGCTACTGGGAATTATTCATATAAAGACACACATATATATCAAGAATTAAAGGCAGAAAAATTTGATTATATGTATGATCTGGATAATTCTAAAATATTCTCAAGAAAATTTTAGATGAAGAATATTATTAATATATAAACCACAATGCACTAAAACACCTTACTAGTATTGGATTAATACTAGTAAGGTGACTATACTTCGATAAAATAACAGTATGTAATTTAGAAATATAATATTGCAGGGCATAATTGGTTATAAAAAGCATATAAATAAAAGCTACATTATGATACAATAGTTTATACACTAAATATTAAGTAGGAGGTACAATGTATTATGAAAAAAATATTTTTGATTATGTTGTTAATATCAATGTTAGTATTATCTTCTGCAATGGCCTATAGTGCAGGTACATTAAACGAAGAAGGAACGGATCAATTAGATGTTGAAGTGGAAGAAGTGGAAGAAGTAGAAAGTTTAAAAATACTTTCTTTAGAAAAAGCTGTAGAAGAAGGAATAAAAAATTCTACACAACTTAAAACTATAGATTTAGATATTAAAGTAAAACAGGTAGAACTAAGCGAAGCAACTTATAAAGAGAATAAATATGCTAAACAGAACATTTCTTTTGGTACAGTACAAGGATTTCAGCTAGATGCTAATATGTTATCTAAAAGTGCAGAATTTGCTCTTGAAGAAGAAGGATTAAAAAAAGACTACATAATAGAAGATATAACACATAATATTACAGCTGGTTATTATGGTGTACTTCAAGCCATGGATTACGTTAATATAGCGGAAGGTAGTTTAGAAAATACAAAGAGAAATAGAGATATTGCTGACAAAAAATTTAAGCTAGGAACTGTCTCTGAATCTGAAACTTTAATGGCGGATATTGCTTTAAATGAAGCAAGTATAAATGTAGACAAGGCAAAGCAAGATAAGCAAAAGGCTTTAAGATCTTTAAATATGCTTTTAAATTATCCTTTAGACACGGAATTGGAGTTAACTTCAGAATTTAAAGAAGAGATTTTTGAAACTAATCTGAGTAAGGATATTGAAAGTGCATATGAAACTAGATTTGATATGATACGATTACAAAACAATTATGACCTTGTAAAAATTGATTTTGAAACTAATGCTAAGAAATATACTCCTAACACTTATCAATATAGGTATAAAGAAAGTACTATTTCAATGGTAGAAAACCTTCTTAATAATCATAAACAAAATGTGGAATTTGATCTTAGAAATAAATATGATGCAATAAAAGGTGCAAAGAAACAAATAGAATTATCTAAAGTAAATGTAGAAAAAGCAAAAGAGGGATTAAGGTTACAAGAAAAATCTTATGATGCGGGACTAAATACTATGCAAGAGATAAAAGAAGCTATAGTACAATTGTATCAAACGGAACTAGCGTTTTTTGGTGCTGTATCAAATTACAACTTAACTATATTAGAATATAATAAAGCTGTAAATTTAGGAGTAATTAATTAAATAATCATTAAATAAAAACTAAGCCCCAGAGATATATCCCTAGGGCTTAGTTTTTTTGTGTAGTATGTAGATAATAGGTACTTTGCTATATGGCATATTTATTAGGAAAGTGCTATAATAAATGTATAAAGGCTATATTATCCAATTAAAAGTAAAAGGTATAAGGAGGGGCTTTATGTTAAACAAAAGAAAAAGGTGGAAAACGATTTTAGGTACATCATTGGCAGGTATTTTACTTGCAAGTTCTCTAGGCTATGCCACAACTGCAGGAACAAAAAAGATGCAAGAAGCATGGTATGGTACTATCAATATTATTTATAACGGACAAGATAAAACAGCTGAATTCGAACCTTTTGTTGTAGACGGTACAAGTTATGTACCTTTAAGAACTATGTCGGATATTTTTAATAAAAACCTAGATTGGAACGAATATACAAACACGGCAACTGTTTCTGATAAAGTAACTGAAAATGTTGAGTTTTGGAAAAAGCAAATAATTATAAAAGATATTGAAATAAGTGAGTTAGAAAGAAAAGTAGAAAAGCTAGAAAAAGAAGTTAAAGATACTAGCTATATATCTTTAAGAGATATGGAAATAGATTTAAATAAAAAATATGATAGATACGAAAGAATAGATTTTGAGATATTCCTAAAAGGTGATGAAAGAAACATTGATGTTAGAATCGAAACAGATCTTTATGATTATAGAAGTAGATGGGACAATCTTTCTAACAGAGATATAACAAACTATATAGAAGATATTTGTGATGATATACTATATGAGTTTCCAGATGCGAATATAGATGGCTATATAAGAGATACTGATGATAGGAAAGATTTGTTGACATTCTACACAACAACTAGAGGACGTGTTGTTATTGATGATGACTATAGGTATTATGATGATTATGATGATTACTATGATCTTAGTTTAAGAGATTTGGAAAGAGAATTAGAGGATGGGTATTATGATTATTTTAAAGATATAACATTGGATATTAGGCTAAAGGGTGACTCTAAATATGCTACATTTATAATTGATATAGACTATGATTATTATAAAAGGAAATGGAATGATTTATCAGATTCTCAAATAAAAAGATTAATGTCAAATATTTACGATGATATTGAGTATGAATGGGGAAGAGCTGAGATTGATGGATATGTTTACGATACATACGGCAGGTCAGATTTAGCAACTTATTATAAGACTAGTGGTGGAAGTGAAAAATTTGATAGATATTAAATTTTAAAATCTAAAAAGCCCTTTAAGGATTATTATTATAGTCTTTGAGGGTTTTTTTACAAATTACTGTAGTAATTATACCGATTATAATAATGCTTTAGTCTAGTAGTACTTGCATCCATAATAGCATCTAAAAAGGAATTTTGATATAATATATAAAAAATTGAAATATGGGCTAATAGATAGCTTAATATTTTAAAATGGAAAGAAGGTTTATTATGAGTATGAAAGTATCTTTATGTAAAACAATAAATAAAATATTTCCTTTACCTGCTCATCCATTTAATTTACAAAATCAAGGAGTTAAAACCTATGCTCAGTGGCAATATGAGAAGGGGGAAGAAACTTTAAGATTTTATTTAAACAAAGTAACAAAAGAAGAAATGTTCAAAGATAAAGTAATATTAGATATTGGCTGTGGTGCAGGTGGTAAAACTATGTATTATGCATCACAAGATGCTAAAATGGTCTACGGTGTAGATGTAGTAGAATATTATGAAGAAGAAGCAAATACATTGGCTAAGGAAAAGGGCCTAGAAGATAAATTTAAATTTTTATTAGGAGATGCAGCAAAACTTCCCTTTGAAGATGGCTTTTTTGACACTATAATAATGAACGATGCTATGGAACATGTTGATGAACCCCTAGAGGTATTAAATGAATGTTATAGAGTTTTAAAACCATGTGGGAGACTATATGTAAACTTTCCACCATATTACCATCCCTTTGGTGCACATTTAAGTGATGCCATAGGTTTTCCATGGGTACATTTATTCTTTAGTGAAAAAACATTAATTAATGTATATAAGGATCTAGTAAAAGATTTACCAGATGGTAATACTCGTGTAAATTTTAGAATATCCAAAGACAAAGAAGGTAACGAGTATTTTTCTTATATTAATGGAATGACAGTTAAATGGTTTAATCAACTTTTACCTGAAACAGATTATAAAGTTAGTTATTACAAAGAAGTTCCCCTTAGAGGATTTTTAAAGCCCTTAGCAAAAACTCCAATATTAAAAGAAGGTTTTGTAAAAATGGTAGTAGCTATTCTAGAAAAGTAAATTTGAAAGATGTTTTTTCAGAGCTTTCCTAGGCGCCAAGTTATCAAGTTGTTTTTTAGTAAGTATGCTGAAAGGCTGTGCAAAAATATGATTTTTGAAATTTTGTCATTTCGAGCGTAGCGAGAAATCCGTATTTTAAGTTTTAAGATCCTTCGCTTCGCTCAAGATGACAATTTTTTATTGCTAATTTTTATTGACAATTTTATCTATATAATGTATTATGTATGTGAGTACATACCTGCACTTCTGAAAGGAGGACTATTACAATGCAAGAGGATAATACAAGGGAAAAAATTATAAATGCTGCAAAAGATGTTTTTTCAAGTAAAGGCTATACAGGTGCAACTACAAAACAAATATCTAAAGCAGCGGGTGTAGCAGAAATAACCCTATTTAGACATTTTGAAACAAAAAGTAATCTTTTTTATGAAACAATATATAAGTATCTTGTTAGCAATGTATTAGATTTTAAAGAATCAGATAATGATTTAGATATAAAACAAGTAATCGCAAATTTTATAGAAAAACGAATAGACACACTAAGAAAAAATAAGGATTTATTTATATGTACTATATATGAAGCCCAATTTAATGATGAAATTAAGGGCATATTTGAAAAAATCCATTCTAAAATTTTTGAGGCTCTAGTTATATATATAAAATCTAAGGATCAGAAAAATAACGAATACAATATAGAACATATGGCACAGATATTTTTATCAACAATAGTTGGGATCATAATATTTGAAGCTGTAGGGGGTAGTAAAGAGTTTGTAGACTCTAATAAATCTATAGAAATAATTAATGCATTAATTTTCAACTAATATTTTAATTTTAGGGGGTTATTTAATTATGAATAAAAAGAAATATGTTTTTTTGGTATTGGCTCTACTTGTAGTAGTAGGGGGAGGATTAACTATCAAGAAAAAACTAGCTGATAAAATTACGCCTACTATAAAAACAGATCTTGGCATACCAATAGAACTTATTAATGTAAGTAAAAGTGACACTGTAGAAGATATAAGCTATACAGGGACTGTAACACCTGAAAAGTCTTCAGTTGTTTCTGCTGCTATTGGGGGGCAAATAAAAAATATTTATGTTGAAGAAGGTAGTATAGTGCAAACTGGAGATTTAATAGCCAGTATAGATGATGCACAGTTAGTTTCGAGTCTTAACACAGCCTCAAAAAAACTTGAAACTTTAAGAACTAACCATCACTACTTGATTAATCAAGTAGGGACCTTTTATGTGTCAAATTCTTTAGTCAAAAAATTAGAAGTTCTTAATTCTAATTATGAATATATAAAAGATGAAACCGCCAAGTACAAAAAACTATATGAAGAAGGTGCAGTTGCTAAATCAGTATATGACAAAATGAAGCAAGAACAAGATGTGGCTAGTTTGCAATTAGAAGAACTAGAGGCAACCGTTAAAGATACATATAATAAATTAGTGCATGAAAGAGATATGACAGAAAGACAGTTAGATGAAGTAAGTGCATCGATTAACGAATTAAACGTTAAAATGAAAGATACATTAATAAAAGCTCCAATACGAGGTGTAGTTAAAAAGATTTATTATGACGAAGGAGATTTAGCTGCAATGGGAAAACCATTTGTAGATATAGATGATAATGAAGAACTCTTAGTAAAAGTAAATATAACTGAAAGTGATATAAGAAAAATAAAAGTAGGGGATAAAGTTATTCTAAAAGTGGGAGGATCTAGTAAAGAAATAATATCTAAAATAAGTAAGATTCTTCCTAATGTAAATCCGAATACAAGGGTAGGAGTTGTAGAGATAGGACCAATAAAAGGAGAAGAAGGAATCAACTTAGTCTCTGGTAATAGTGTAGATACGAAGATAGTGATTGATGAGAAAAAAGACATCATAACAATACCTAAAAATGCTATAAAAGATCTTAATGGAGAAGATATAGTGTATTTATACGAGGACGGAGTAGTTAGAGAGAGAAAAATATCTACCGGGATAACTATAGGAGAAAATACGGAGGTAGTTGAAGGTCTAGATGTAGGAGACCAAATAGCCATAAAGAATTTAGCGAAACTATATGAAAATGCTAAGGTTTATGTCTATAAAGGAGTAGATAAATAATGAATATAGGTAATTTTTCGATTAGAAATAAATATTTGATATTATCTATAACTATAGGAATAATTGTACTAGGAATTTTTTCAAAGGCAACTTTAAAAACACAGTTAGCACCTGATACGAATGCACCTACTGCAACTGTAATGACTCAGTATCCTGGTGCTTCAGCACAAGATGTAGTCAATGATGTTTCAGAACCACTTGAAGAAGAATTCGGTACCTTAGATGGAATATCTATAGTACAGTCTACAAGTCAAGATAATATATCTATAATATCCTTACAATTTGGTTATGAGATAGATATTGATTCTGCAGCTATAGATATACAAAACGCTATAAGTAGAATAAGAAATCAATTACCAGATAATATCCATGAGCCAAAAGTTTTAAAGTTTAGCACATCAGATAAACCGATACTTACTGTAGGGCTTAAAAGTGACTCTGTAGATATGAGAACCATAAGAGAGATTGCAGATGATGAGATAGCATTTGAAATGCAATTAATAGATGGGGTTGCTTCCATAGATATATTTGGTGGATATAATTCCTTAGTAAAGATAGATGTGGATAAAGATAAGGCGTCATCATATGGTATTACCTTACAACAGATATCAGAAATACTTGCTCAAAATAATATAAAAGCACCAGGTGGAAAACTGATTGATGGTAATAAGGAGATTTTGATTAGAATTGAAGAAGGCCTAGAGTCTACAGAAGATGTAGAAAATCTAAGGATACCTTTAAATGATGGTAATAGTGTATATCTTAAAGATATTGCGGATATAGAGCTTTCTATAGAAGACTTAGAAAGTAATTATAGATTAAATGGAGAAAGTGCAATCTCTATATTAGTTACCAAAAGAAGTGATTCAAATACAGTAGAAGTTGTTGATAACGTTAAAAAATCGTTAGAAATATTAGAGGAAAAATATCCATTTATACAATTTGAAATAGCTCAGGATGACTCTGTATTTACTAATCAAATGGTTGATAATATGACTGTATCTGTACTTACTTCTATAATACTGACAATAATAATAATAACCTTATTTATATCTAATGTAAGCCAATCCTTAGTTGTAGCTATGTCTATGCCTCTGGTGTTTTTAAGTACCTTAGGGCTTATGAAACTAACTGGGATGAGTTTAGATATGGTTACGCTATCTGCCTTAATACTCAGTATAGGATTTGTTGTAGATGCCTCCATAGTTATTGTTGAAAACATTAATAGTCATCATGTGGATCAAGGTAAAGATTGGCTAACTGCAGCAATAGATGGTACAAATGAGATGGCATTATCAAGCGTTGCAGGGGCTACAACCACTTTAGCGGTTTTAATACCTTTAGTTTATATTAAAGGATTTGTAGGAGAAATGTTTAGACCTTTGTCAATGACGCTAATATATGCAATATCTTCATCAGTGGTAGTAGCGCTTATAATCATACCTTTATTTACAGTATTGTTAAGTAGGTTTGAATTTACTAGGACAGAAAAAATAGTAAGGATATTTTCTGAGCCTTTTAATAAGATGATGGATAAACTACTTGAATTTTATATGAAGCTCTTAGGAGTAGCATTAAGAAATAGAACTAAAACATTGTTAATACTATTAGTACTTACAATATTAAGTGGAGCGTTTTTAAAGAATAATGGATTGGAAATGCTACCACAGTTTGATAGTGGTGTATCTTTTGTAACAATAGAAATGGAGCCGGGGACGACACTAGATGAAACAACTTATGCAATAGAAGAAATTGAAAATCTATTGAAGAATGAAGAAAATGTCGTGAATTATGATACTCAAATAGGCTTCGAGAAAGGTAGTAATCTACTTAGTGATTTTGGAGTTATGGGGACTAATCAAGCACTTATGACCATAAATTTAAACACGAGAAAAGAAAGAAAAGAGACGATTTGGGATTTTCAAGAAGAGTTGAGAGTAAACATAAGTCAAATACCAGGTATTCAAAGGTTCGTAGTTAAAGAACAAGGTGGAACGGCTAACGCAAGTTCTAAAGCACCTATAGATATAAAAGTAAGTGGTGCTGATCAAGAAATTCTTTACAATATAGCAGAGGAATTACAGAACGATGTAGCTCAAATAGAAGGAACCACTAACTTATATAAAAGTTTCAATATTGATAATTTACAACTTAATGTAAAATTAGAGAGTGCACGTTTACAAGAGTTTGGACTTGCAAATGCAGCAGTTGCTAGACAGATATTTGCTTCAATAGAAGGAATCGGTGGAACAAGTATGGACATTGGGGATATGAAAAATGTTGATATTTCTGTAGAATATATGGATGAATATAAACAGTCTATAGATAATTTATTAGACATGTATATAGATACTCCAAAAGGAGTAAAAGTTCCACTTAGGGAGATCGCTCAAATAGATATAAATAATAGAGCAAATATAGTTACAAGAGAAGACCTTCAATATACTATAAATGTATTGGGATATACACATACAAGAGCATTCAGTCATATAACACAAGATATAAATAAGTTAATTGATGGCTATGAATTACCAAATGGATATTCAATGGAGATAACAGGAGAACAAAAGGATTTAGGAGACTCTATGTTAGATATGGCATTCTTGCTATCGCTGGCAATAATATTGGTATACCTAATATTAGTATCCCAATTAAAGTCTTTCTTGCATCCTATTACTATAATGTCATCTATTCCTCTTGCAATTACAGGAGTAGCTCCAGCACTAGGACTAACAGGTAAATATATTTCCATGCCAGTATTATTAGGGTTTATACTATTAGCTGGTACAGTTGTTAATGACTCTATACATCTTCTGGATGGTATAACTTCAATAAGAGCAGAAGGGAAAGAAATAGATCAAGCTATAAAGGGAGCAGTCAGAGGTAGATATAGAGCTATAATGATGACAACATTCTCTGATGTTACTGGTATGCTTCCTTTAGCAATGCAACTTGCATTAGGATCAGAAAGGTTTTCACCACTTGCAATAACAGTAATAGGAGGTATGTTAGCAACTACTTTCTTAGTTTTAATAATTGTACCTGTATTATATTCATCCTTTGAAGGAATGAAAGGATCGATTGCGGGTAAAAAATCTAAAGGAAATAATTTACATAGCTCAACTCAGGATGATACAGGAGCAATATCCTAAAAGTTGTTATGTTATGGATGAACTTTTCCTAGACTTTACTATATTTAAAATATAAACATATAAATATCCAACTGATAAGGGATTACCTTCCTTTGTCCGTTGGATATTTTTTATTTTATAAAACTATTAATAATATTAATGAGAATAAATACATATTGCATTTAAATATAAAATATAATATACTTATAGTCAACACAAAATATCCTAGATAGGCCCACCAT
>CAYLXY010000028.1:0-11843 GCA_964387405.1 uncultured Clostridiaceae bacterium | reverse complement strand
GCAACTATACAAATGAGTATTATAATGTATATGATAAAATATATTTTAGCTAAACTATAAAAAATATTTTACAAGGCAGTGTTTAATGTATTTTAGGAGGCAGGATTAAAAAATGAGAAATCTAGTATATTTAGGTTTAGATGTGGGGTCTACAACTGTTAAATTAGTAATTCTAGATAAAAATTACAAAATGCTATACAGTCGATATGAGAGGCATTTTGCCGATATTAGAAAAACTATACAAGAGCTTGTAAGTGATGCTTACAAGGATTTTAAAGATAAAAATGTAATGATAATGACAACAGGGTCAGGTGGTCTAGCTGTGGCAGAATGGCTAGATATTACATTTATACAAGAAGTGATATCTAGTACAAAAGCTATAGAAAAACACCATCCACAAACTGATGTTGTAATAGAACTAGGTGGAGAAGATGCTAAAATAACCTATTTATCAGGATCCATAGAACAAAGAATGAATGGAACTTGTGCAGGAGGTACAGGAGCTTTTATAGATCAAATGGCATCCTTAATGGAAATTGATGCTAGAGGCTTAAACGAATTAGCTAAAAATTACAATACAATATATCCTATAGCTTCAAGGTGTGGAGTTTTTGCTAAAACAGATGTGCAGCCCTTATTGAATGAAGGGGCAGCTAGAGAAGATATTGCTGTATCTGTTTTTCAGGCTGTTGTAAATCAAACTATAGGAGGTCTTGCCTGTGGTAAGCCTATTAGAGGTAATGTAGCTTTTTTAGGAGGACCTTTATATTTTTTATCCGAACTTAGACAAAGATTTATAGAAACTTTAAAACTAACTGATGAGCAAATAATATTTCCAGATGACTCCCAACTGTTTGTAGCCATAGGAGCAGCATTATCAGCTACAGAAGAAAAAAGAATGTCTTTTATGGAATTAATGAAAAGAGTAAATTCAATAGATAAAGGAATAAGTAATGAAGTAGGCACATTAAGACCACTTTTTATAAATGAAGAAGAACTTAAAGAATTTGAAGATAGACATGAAGGTCATGATGTTAAAAGAAGAGATATAAAAGGATATGAGGGAAAATGCTATTTAGGAATAGATGCTGGTTCTACTACTACAAAGCTAGCACTAATTGGTGAGGATAATTCTTTACTATTTTCCCATTATGGAAGCAACAAGGGTAGCCCTTTCCAATCTACAGTAGATGCTTTAAAAGAGCTCTATGACATATTACCCGAGGGTGCTGAAATAGCCTACTCTACAGTGACAGGCTATGGTGAAGGACTATTAAAGGCAGCATTATCAATAGATATAGGAGAAATAGAAACAATAGCCCATTACAAAGCTGCAGAATTTTTTCTACCTGGAGTAGAATTTATTTTAGATATTGGTGGGCAAGATATGAAATCTATGAAGGTTAGAGACGGTCTTATAGATAATATAATGCTAAATGAGGCTTGTTCTTCTGGTTGTGGTTCATTTTTAGAAACCTTTGCACATTCTATGAATTTAGAAATTAGCGAGTTTGCAGAACGTTCATTAAAATCAAAGGCACCAGTAGATCTGGGTACAAGGTGTACAGTATTTATGAACTCTAGTGTTAAACAAGCCCAAAAAGAAGGGGCTAGTATAGCGGATATAGCAGCTGGCCTGTCTTATTCTGTAATGAAAAATGCATTGTTTAAAGTAATTAAAGTAAGAGATACTAGTGAGCTTGGAGAAAAAATTATTGTACAAGGTGGAACTTTCCATAATGATGGAGCACTGAGGGCCTTTGAACTAATATCAGATAGAGAGGTTGTAAGACCTAAAATAGCTGGAATTATGGGTGCTTTTGGAGCAGCTTTAATTTCTAAAGAAAGATATGTAGAAGGTATTGACACTAGACTAGTTAGTAAAGAGGAATTAGAGAATTTTGAAATGTTTAATGAAACTAAACGTTGTGGATTATGCGGAAACAACTGCCTTTTAACTGTAAATAAGTTTTCTGATGGTAGACAATTTATTGTTGGAAATCGTTGTGAGCGGGGGGCAGGCATTGAGAAGAAAGAAGAAAAAGAGAATATACCAGATTTATATGACTATAAATATAAACGTATGTTTGCATATAAGCCATTAAAAGTAGAAGAAGCTAAGAGAGGATCCATAGGTATTCCAAGAGCACTTAATTTATTTGAAAATTATCCATTTTGGTTTACTTTCTTTACAGACTTAGGCTTTAGAGTAGAACTATCCCCTAGATCATCAAAAGAAGTATTTGAAAAGGGAATAGAGACTATTCCATCAGAGTCTGTATGTTATCCTGCAAAATTAGTTCATGGGCATATTATGGGGCTTATAGAAAAAGGATTAAAACTTATTTTCTATCCATCCATTACTCATGAAAAGAAGGAAGAAAAAGAAGCAGATAATCATTATAATTGTCCAATTGTAATTTCTTATCCAGAAGTTATAAAAAATAATATGGAAATATTAGAGGAAAAAGATATTTTGTTTATGAATCCTTTTCTACCTATAGATAATAAAAAAAGACTTAAAGTACGTCTTTTAGAAGAATTTGAATTTATGAACATTTCTAAAGAAGAAATAAATAAAGCTATAGATAAAGCATGGAAAGAAGATGAAAAAGTAAGACTAGATATTCAAAATAAAGGAGAAGAAGTATTAAAATATATTGAAGAAACAGGAAAGACAGGAATTGTATTAGCAGGTAGACCTTATCAAATAGATCCAGAAATACATCATGGTATTTCTGAATTAGTAACCTCTTTTGATATGCCTGTCTTAACTGAAGATTCTGTAGCTCATTTAGGAAAAGTAGAAAGACCTCTAGGTGTTGTTGATCAATGGACCTACCATTCCAGACTTTATGGAGCAGCTAGCTTTGTAGCTGAACATCCTAACTTAGAGCTTATACAACTTAACTCCTTTGGTTGTGGGCTAGATGCAGTTACAACGGATGAAGTACAGGAAATTTTAGAAGAAAGTGGTAAAATATACACAACATTAAAAATAGACGAAGGAAACAATTTAGGGGCAGCTAGAATTAGAATACGTTCATTACGGGCAGCTCTTAAAGAGAGAGAAGGAAGTAAATTTAATTTTGAAAAAGTAGATAGAAGATCAGAGAGAGTTATATTTACAAAAGAAATGAAAGAAAATCATACAATCTTAGTTCCACAAATGTCACCTATTCATTTTCAGTTTTTAGAGTCTGCATTTAAAGCATCAGGTTATAATCTAGATATATTGCCTGATGTCGACAAAGAGGCAGTAGATGAAGGTTTAAAATATGTAAATAATGATGCTTGCTACCCATCAATTCTAGTAATAGGGCAAATTATAGAAGCTTTAAAGTCTGGTAAGTATGATGAAAACAATGTTTCTGTCATGATATCTCAAACTGGTGGTGGCTGCCGTGCTACTAACTATATAGGATTTTTAAGAAAAGCATTAAAGGATGTTGGCTTAGAACACATACCTGTAATTTCTGTAAATGCTGTGGGTATGGAAAAAAATCCTGGTTTTAATATAAGACCTTCCTTGCTTAATAAAAGTATGATGGCATTAGTATATGGCGACTTATTAATGAGGGTTGTTTACAAAATTAGACCTTATGAAAAAATACCAGGTTCAACTAATATTTTATATGAAAAATGGGTTGAAATTTGTAAAGAAGCTATATCAAAAGGTAAATTCAAAGAATTTAGGTATAATGTAAGAAAAATTGTTAAAGATTTTGATACATTAGAAATAAAAGATATACAAAAACCAAGAGTTGGTTTAGTAGGAGAAATTTTAGTAAAATATCATCCTACAGCAAATAATAATATAGTAGATACAATTGAAGCTGAAGGGGCAGAGGCTGTAATGCCAGATTTAATTGATTTTTTCCTATATTCTGCCTATAATAGCGATTTTAGATATAGTCATCTTGCAGGTAGTAAAAAAGCACAAATTATAGGTTCTGTTGTTATTAAGGTTATAGAATATTACCGTAAGGAAATGAAAACAGCTTTAAACAACAGCAATAGATTCACAGCTCCGAAATCTATTGAAGAATTGGCAGAAAGTGCATCGGAAGTATTATCTATAGGAAATCAAACAGGAGAAGGTTGGTTTTTAACAGCAGAAATGATTGACCTAATAGAAAGTGATGTACCTAATATATTATGTATGCAACCTTTTGCTTGTTTGCCAAATCACGTAACAGGTAAAGGAATGATTAAGGCATTAAAAAATAAATATACTAGATCTAATATTGTAGCCATAGACTATGACCCTGGAGCTAGTGAAGTAAACCAATTAAATAGAATCAAATTAATGTTAGCAGTTGCTTTTAAAAACTTAGAAGAAGAAAATCATACAAAAGCAAGAGAAGAAAAAATAAAGGCTAATAAAATTCTACAAGGTTCTTAAAATTACTTGACTTTTATAATGTTAAAAGTGTATAATGTATTTTGAAAATAGAATAATATTTAAAGGCAAAGAAAAGGACAGTAGTAAAAGAAAACTGCTTTTAGGGACATAATCATAAAGTGAAAGATTATGGCAGTGCTTTTACGAAGATCACCTTAGAGCTAAAGATCTGAAATAATAGTAAGATTTTTCGTAACCATACGTTATATGGATTGAGCGATAAAATAGTAAATTATAGCATATTTAATATACTATAGTTTAAACACTATTTTATAATCAGGGTGGTACCACGATAAATTCGTCCCTAAGTCAAAATTGACTTAGGGACTTTTTATGACCTAACCCGATTTGCACAGCAAATCGTTGGTAGGTCAAACGCAGCTGGCTGTCCGTTAAAACCAAATTTGCACCAACAGGCACACCTGATTATATTCCTAGGGAGTAAATTAAGGTTGCGAGACTGCCTAAGCTATTAACTAAAATGAGGAGTTAGTGTTAATATACATTTAGTATAGAACAGAAGGGAATGATATATAGTGAAGGGATTTAAATCATTATCAAATGATCCAATAGCTGAAAGAGAAAATAGAACAGCCCAGTATTGGGATGATAAGCAAATATTAGATAAAAGTATTGAAAATCGTGAAGGAGAAAAGCCCTTTGTTTTCTATGAAGGACCACCAACAGCAAACGGGGCACCAGGAATTCATCATGTAATAGCAAGAACATTGAAAGACTCTGTATGTAGATATAAAACCATGGCAGGACATCAAGTAAAAAGAAAAGCAGGATGGGATACTCATGGCCTTCCTGTAGAAATAGAAGTAGAAAAACAATTAAATCTTAAAAACAAACAAGATATAGAAGAATATGGAATAGATAAATTTAATCAAAAATGTAAAGAGTCTGTATTTGCTTATGAAAAGCAATGGAGAGATATGACAAGAAGAATGGGATATTTCATAGACTTAGATAATCCATATATTACATTAGAAAATGATTATATTGAGTCCGTATGGTGGATTTTAGATAAGTTTTTTAAAGAAGGCTATATTTATGACGGACATAAAGTTCTACCATATTGTTCACGTTGTGGAACAGGACTAGCATCCCACGAAGTTGCCCAAGGATATAAAGAAATAAAGTCAAATACAGTTATTGTACCATTTAAAGTAAAAGATAAAGATGAATACTTCCTAGTATGGACAACAACACCGTGGACATTAGCTGCTAACGTTGCATTAACCGTACATCCAGAGATTACCTATATAAAAGCCAAGCTAGATGATAAACTCTATTATCTTGCAGAGGATTTAGCTAAGAAAATATTAGGTGATGATTTTGAAGTAGTTGAAAAATTAAAAGGTAAAGACTTAGAATATATAGAATATGAGCAATTAATGCCCTTTGTAAAAGCAGATAAAAAAGCATTCTTTGTTACATTAGCAGATTATGTTACTACAGAAGATGGTACAGGAATAGTTCACTCTGCTCCAGCCTTTGGAGAGGATGACTACCAAACAGGAAGGAGATATGGATTACCAGTACTTCAACCAGTAGACTTAGATGGAAAGTACACAGACACTCCTTGGAAGGGTAAATTTGTTATGGATTGTGATGTAGATATTATTAAATGGCTACATGCAGAAGATAAATTATTTCATAAAGAAAAATTTGAACATAATTACCCACACTGTTGGAGATGTTCAACACCACTTTTATACTATGGAAACCCAAGTTGGTATATAGAGATGACAAAGCTCAAAGATGAACTAATTGCTAATAATAATACAGTTAATTGGTTCCCAGACTATGTAGGAGAAAAGCGTTTTGGAAACTGGCTGGAAAATTTAAATGACTGGGCAATTTCAAGAACTCGTTACTGGGGTACACCATTAAATATTTGGAAATGTGAATGTGGACATACAAGATCAATAGGCTCTATAGCTGAACTTGTGGAAAAAGCAATAGAAGATATAGATGAGACAATAGAACTTCACAGACCATATGTAGATGATGTACATTTAAAATGTGATAAATGTGAAGGTACTATGACTAGAGTACCTGAAGTAATAGATTGTTGGTTTGATAGTGGGGCTATGCCATTTGCACAACATCATTATCCATTTGAAAACAAAGATAACTTTGATGAGCTATTTCCAGCAGACTTTATCTGCGAAGGTATCGACCAGACCCGAGGTTGGTTCTATTCATTATTAGCTATATCAACATTTGTAATGGGAGTATCATCATATAAAAATGTACTTGTAAATGACCTTATATTAGACAAAGACGGTAGAAAAATGTCTAAATCCAGAGGAAATACAGTAGATCCATTTGAACTATTTGATGAATATGGGGCAGATGCTTTAAGATGGTACTTATTACATGTATCACCAGCTTGGACACCAACAAGATTTGATATTAGTGGGCTAAGAGAAGTACAGAGTAAGTTTTTTACAACAATTCAAAATGTATATGCTTTCTTTACTCTATATGCTAATACAGATGGAATTGATCCAAAGGACTTCTTTATAGAATATAAAGATAGACCAGAATTAGATATGTGGATTTTATCAAAATATAATAGTTTAATAGAAGAAGTAACAGCCGAGTTAGAAATATATGACCTAACAAGGGCAGTTAGAAAAATACAAGAATTTTTAAATGAAGATCTATCTAATTGGTATATTAGAAGAGCTAGACGTCGTTTTTGGTCAACAGAATTAACAGAGGATAAAAAAGCAGTATACAATACAACCTATGAAGTTTTAACAGGTATATCAAAATTGGTAGCACCTTTTGCACCATTTATATCTGAAGAAATCTATCAAAACCTAACAGGAGAAGAATCTGTACATTTAGCAGATTTCCCACTTGTAAATAAGGAATTAGTAAAGAAAGATGTAGAGGAAAAAATGGACTTGGTTAGAGACTTAGTAGGATTAGGTAGAGCTGCAAGGGCTGAAACCCAAATTAAAGTTCGTCAACCACTTCAAAAAATATTAGTAGATGGTCAATATAAAGATCTTATTTCAGATTTAATTCCATTAATAGAAGAAGAACTTAATATAAAAGAAGTAATCTTTACAGAAAATGTAAAAGAATATATGGATTACAGCTTAAAGCCAGATTTTAAAGTGGCTGGACCTATACTTGGAAGCAAGATTAAAGCCCTGGGCAAAGCTTTAGCACAGCTAAATCCATCAGAAGTTGTACCAAAGTTAGAAGCAGGGGAAAGTATAGAGCTAGAATTAAATGGAGAAATGACTAATATTGTTAAAGATTATGTAATGGTTACAATTTCAGCTAAAGAAGGTTTTACTGTACAGATGGAAAACAATTTATTTGTTATTTTAGACACAACATTAAATGATGAATTAATCGACGAAGGACTTGCAAGAGAATTCATTTCTAAAGTACAGCAAATGAGAAAAAGCAGTGGATTTGAAGTTGCAGACAATATAAATATTTACTTTGATAGTGAAGATAAGGTTGCGAATGCAATAGCTACACATAAGGACTATATTATGCAAGAAACACTAGCATTAGTAGTAGAAAAAGTTGTAGATGAAAGTTTAGAAAAACAAAACTTAAATGATTATGACACTGGTATTAAAGTAGAAAAAATTTAAAAAATAACTATATTTTAAAATTATAAATAATGCTCTCCTTGTGGTAAACAGATTAAACAATAAAAATCTGATACTAATTGGAGGGCATTTTTTCATAAAAAACTTTTAAAAGACGGAGGCAAACAATGAAGATCAAAGGATTAACTATGGCAATTATATTTCAGATAGAAAATTCTAGTAATGGAGAAACTAGAGAAAATGTGAAATCTCGTAGGAGGATATTAGAAGGAAAGTTGTATAGAGAGACTTACATACCCATACAAAGATTGAGATATAATTTTATAAATCAAATGGGAGTAAATTATAAGGAAATAGGGACTGATAAAACAGTATTACAATTTGCACCAGAAGCTACAATAGATAAATATCCAGAAATAGATCTATTTGGATATGCAAAAACAAGTGATGTACAAAAAATACGACAAGCAAGAGTAACGCTTTCAAATGCAGTTTCTTTAGAAAAATTTAGAGATAAAGATGAAGTTGAAAAAACATATTATGCATATACAATATCTGCTGATTTAGATAAAGTAGGTATAGATGAAAATGATAATATTGAAATAGAAAACACAGAAAAAGCAAGCAGGGTTATAAACTTACTTGATACTATAGGATCTCTGTATATAGGTAACATAGGACAAAAGGAATATTTAAAGCCACTATTCATAATAGGGGGAATATATGATTTTAAAGATGCAATTTTCCATGGAATATTAGATGTAAAAGACAATAAGGTAGATATAGGCAGAATAAAAGAAGTATTATGTGAAGATATAAAGGAAGATACCCACTGTGGATTGGTAAAAGGGATCTTTTATAATGATAATGAAATATTGGAGGAATTAGGAGCAAAATCTGTGGAGGAGTATTTTGGAGTAATTAAAGATAAAGTTAAAACTTATTATAAAGAGAGTTAGGAGAAAATTATTTTAGTTTTTTAAATTTTAAAAACTTTATCAGAATTACTAGATTGACTAACACCGTTATTCTTTAGGATAGAAAACCTTGGAGAATGAGGGTGTTTTATTTTTAGGAATATTTTAAAATGAAAAAATGTAAAATAAAATATTATGTTGAAACTTGCGAGCGATTAATACAGGAAAACTATAGTTATTTGTAGAATTATGTAGTATATGGAAATTATAAATTCAATATTTTGAGCTACAAGATTAAGGGTAACTTTAGCAGATAAAAAACATTTGGATAGGAGGTAAATATTGAGCAAGTTAAGTAATACATTGAGGATGTTAATTTTATTGAAAAGCAGAGGGAAAATGAATTTACAAGAAATAGCAGATGAACTAGAAGTTAGTAAAAGACAAGTCAGTAGATATAGAGAAGATTTAGATAAAGCAGGGATATATGTTACATCAACCCCAGGAAGATACGGAGGTTATAGCCTTGATAATAAAGATTATATATTAGGCTTAAATGTTACAGATGAAGAATATCTTACCTTGCTTTCAGCTCAAGAGCATCTGAAACATGAAAATTTTATAGGATATGAAGATCTAAAATCTTTGGTTGATAAGGTAGGAGCATTAAAAGAAAATGAAAATGTTATGGAATTTGATTTTTACATCAAAAGCACAAAATCAAACTATAATTTTCAAAAAGAAAAGAAAATTTGGTTTGATATAAAAGCATCTATTATTTCTAGTCAAAAAATTAAAATTTTATATAAATCTACTAAACGAGAAGCTATCTTTAGAGTAGTCCATCCTTATTATATTTTTCAATATAAAGGTTCTATGTATTTTGCGGGATTTTGTGAATATAGGCAAGAAATAAGAGACTTTAAGATTTCTAGAATAAAGAAATATGAAATATTAAAGGAAAAATTTCAAAAAAACAATAACTTTGATGTAAAAGATTATATGAAAAATTGTTTTGGAATTTTTAAGGGTGAAGAATTATATATAAAACTAGAGATAAAATACCCTGTAGCACAAATAGTTCAGGAAAAAATATGGGTTGAAAATCAAGTAATAGAAGAGCTTGCTGATAAAAATGCTATATTATTTAAGGCGAAAGTAAGGGGTTTGACAGAAATAAAGAGTTGGATATTAGGTATGGGAAGTGACGTTAGGGTAATACAACCTGATAGTTTAATAGAAGAAATACAAAAGGAAGCAAAACAATTATTAGAAAATTATAAATAGTTTTTAATGGTACCGTTATAGGTCAAGGATGGAAGGTATACTATATATAAGACAATCATGGAGGAAAAGTGTATTTAACTTTAAATTGGGAGTTGGTTTTATGAGTAGGCCTATTACCGGTGTAATGGTATATTATTATTTTGTGTGCAAAAGAAAATTATGGCTTTTTATAAATGATGTAACTATGGAACAAAACAGTGAACTGGTAGGTATTGGAAAGTTAATAGATGAAACATCTTATAAAAGAGAAAAGAAACATATTTTAATAGATGAAAATATTAATATTGATTTTCTAAAAGATTGGAAGGTAATACATGAGGTAAAGAAATCTAGAAAAATTGAGGAAGCATCGAAATGGCAGTTGAAGTACTATATGTACTTATTAAAGAAAAAAGGTATTGATATAGAAAAAGGTATATTGGATTATCCATTGTTAAGAAAAAGAGAAGAAGTGTTTTTAACTAATGAAGATGAAAAAAGGTTAGAAACTATCCTGATAGATATTAATAAGCTTATGTTATTAAAACTACCACCAGAAATTAATAAAAAATCAATATGTAAAAAATGTGCTTATTATGAACTTTGTTATATTTAGCAAAGGGTAATATATAAAGAACTAATATATGAATAATAGACATAGATTGAGAGGGGGTGAATGCTTTGAGATTTCGTGTTGAAATTTCCTTGGAAAACGAAAAAATATGTAAAGATAAAAATAGGATAATACTTTCATTATTAAAGCATTGTTATAAATCCTATGATCAAAAATATTTTAATGATTTATATGAAGAAAACTTAAGTAAAAGAAAAAGTTATACATTTAGTATGTATATGGGAGAGTGTAAGTTTTTAAAAGAGGAGATACTTATTCCGGATAAAAAAATATATTTGAATTTTACAACTAATGATATGAGAGATGGGATAATGTTTTACAATTCTATCTTAATTAATAAAGGAAAAGACTTTCCCATTAAAAGCAATACTTTAAAAATTGAAAATATAAACATGTTAAAAGAAGAGAGAATTTATGATAATGAAATTATAGTAAAGACTATGTCACCTATAGTAGTCAGGGAACATAAAGGAAATAACATAAAAACTTGGTATCATTCTTTAAATGATGCTAAAGGTCAGGAAATTTTTATGGAAAACTTAAAGTATCAGCTTATAGAAGAGTTTGGCAAAGATAGAATATTAGATGTAAAAGAAGTAAAAGCTGAAATTCTATTTAATAAAGAAGTAAAAGTAAAGCACTATAGCATAGAGGTTTTATCAAATATATGCAAAATAAGACTTATAGGGAAACCATATTTATTAGATTATCTTTATAAGTCAGGAATAGGAAGCAGGAAAAACTCTGGTTTTGGTATGATTGATCTACTATAGGAGGTGATAAAGTGAATGATAAGATTAAAATAGAATTGTCGGACTGGCAATTTAATGCCGGAATAACAGGACTTTGCAATATTTTAGAACATGCAAAAGAAGAAGTAATTAAAGAAAACCAATATATAGAAATCAAACTAGAATCATTGGAAGATTTTTCAGAAAAATACTTTGATTATTTTATAGAAAAATATTATAAAAACACACCTTGGTATAGGATTGTATCTTATAAATCAATAATAGAAAATCATAAAA
>CAYLXY010000027.1:0-12008 GCA_964387405.1 uncultured Clostridiaceae bacterium | reverse complement strand
TTAAAATATTGATATAATAGAGAATAGCAAATAAATTCAAAAGTAGGAGAAAAAATTGACTAATAGAAAAATCTATAGCTATATTATATAATAGAAATGAATCATAAATAAAGAAGGAACAAAACCCTTTTTAAATAGAAATTGGAGGAATTAGATGACAATAAAAATACCAATTATTTTTGAAGATAATCATTTGTTAGTTGTTGAAAAACCGGAAAACATTTTATCACAGGCAGATAGAACAGGGGACCCGGATATGCTAAGCTTACTAAAGGAAGATATTAAAATAAGATATAATAAACCTGGTAATGTTTATCTTGGCCTAGTCCATCGTTTGGATAGACCTGTAGGTGGAGTAATGGTTTTTGCTAAAACTTCAAAATCTGCTTCCAGATTATCTGACCAAATACGAAGAAGAAAATTTGAAAAATCATATATGGCAGTTATACATGGTAGACCTCATAAAGACAAAGATACTTTAGTTGATTATTTATTAAAAGATAATAAAAGAAATATGGTATCTCTTGTAAAAAAAGATACTAAAGGTGCAAAGGAAGCCATATTAGATTATCAAATAGTTAATACTATAGAGGATTTTACTTTAGTAAAAATAAATCTACATACAGGTAGACCTCATCAAATTCGTGTACAATTTTCCACCCTTGGCCATCCTTTATATGGAGACCAGCGATATGGTTGGCAGGTAAATAAGATAGGGGATCAAATTGCACTTTGGTCCCATGAAATTATTTGCCAACATCCTACTTTAAAGAAAAAGATGGTCTTTACTAGTTTGCCTGGTAAAAAACAACCATGGATTTGGTTTTGAAATATTCCCCCTTATGGTAAACAGATTAATTAAAAACAAATCTGATACTAATGGGGAATATTTTTTAACTTTTAAAAAGGATTATGATTAAATATGT
The DNA here is from genome assembly GCA_964387405.1 of uncultured Clostridiaceae bacterium. Classification (GTDB taxonomy): domain Bacteria; phylum Bacillota; class Clostridia; order Peptostreptococcales; family Natronincolaceae; genus JAAZJW01. The sequence continues at coordinate 11,082 of CAYLXY010000027.1, read as the reverse complement.
AGAAATTAAAATTATGGTACAATAATAATAAATGGGTTAATGAAGAATATTATCTTTAAGGAATGAAAAATTAAAAACTTAAATGTAAATGACAGGAGGAAAAGATTTCGCTTATGAAAAATGTACAATTTGCTCAACTTGCAATAAATACAGTTAGTGCAAAGGCAGATAATATATATGAAGATGTTTTTATGCTTCCAAAAGAAAGAAGAGGCTTTGCTTTCAACAAACGACTTATGGTTACTCCTGTTTTTTTCTATAGAATAATTGGAATAGAAGACAAAGATACTTACCAAGAAAATCTTCTAGAATTTAATAGCAAATTAGAAGAATTAGGAGATATTTACTTAAAAATAGACAAGGGCTTGGACAAATTTATTGAAAATGAATTTATTCAAAAAGCTAACAATAACTGGAGGACTGTAGAAGATAAAGGTTTATCCAGTGGTAAGGTTATAGTGGCACAGACCTTTAAAAACAATCTAATATCGTCTATAAGTCCAGTAAAAGATAAATTAATTAAAGATAAACTAGCAATAGTATTAGATATATTTATGAAAAATCAATCTAATATGAATATAGTTAAAAATTTTTATATTAAACTTCTATATTGGATTGAGAAACATGCTATTAAAGCTTTAAAAGCTTATGTATATGGACATATAAATCCTAAAGTATTATTTTATGGTCATATACAAAGAGATGAAATATATTTTTTAATATTTCTTTCTTTACTAGGTTTTGATCTAATATATTTTCATACTAAGGAAGGAAGAAGATTTGAGGAAATTGAAAATATAGATGCATATTCCCATCTGTTGGAGTATTCTTATAAAGAACCTTTAAAAGCTTTTCCTACTATAGCTAAAATAGAACGAAAGGAAACTGTAGCTTATAGGGCTTCAAGGGAAATAGATCAAGTTCTTCATACAGAAGATAGTGGAGTCTATAGGCCTTGGCAATTTGAAAACTATAAAGTAATATCCCACCCACTAAAAACAACTTATGATGAGTTACTTATATTATGGAATGAGGATGCTAGATTTAGGGAGGGTTTTAAAGCAGAAGATGGCAAAATATATATTCCTAATATATTTGCAAAAGTTAGTGGGACTAGTCTAGATATAAATGAATATTGGAAAGCTTGTAATAAATTAATTGAAAATGAAAACACAACAATTTTTATTGAAAAGATACCCTTTAATAGACCTAGGGGTTTTGCAGTAAGCCAAGGAATATTTAATATAGATGGTAGTCTTAATAAAGAAAGGGTAAAAAACATAGGAGAGTATAGACTCTCTCATCTAAGAACTTCAGTACAAAACTTAATCTTAGATAAGATTGATCAACTAATATCTACAACAGACTTCTATACCTTTCCAATTACTAAAGATTTTAAAAATAAAGCATTATATACTATTTTAGGAATAGAAAAAAGATATTTAGATTTGCTTCAGAGATTTGATTATCCACTTCAAATACCTAAACTGGTTATTTTTGATAATGATGAAAGCATATTTAACCATGAGGATATGATAATAATTGGTTTTCTCCATTTAATTGGATTTGACATAGTAATATTAACACCAACTGGTTACAATAATATAGAAAGTGGTATAAATAAATATTATTATGATATTCATAAGATGGAAGATTTTAAATTTAATTTAGAATTTGAGCAATATAAAGAAGAAGAAAAAAAAGGCCTTACAAAAAAAGGACTTTTTGGTTTCTTCAATAATTTAACATTTTAACCGTTGGGGGGAAAATTATAATGAATGAATTTAAGGAAAGCTTTGAAATGGAAGAAGTGGATTTGGAAAAAAAGGTTAATGAAGTAGCTGTAAAGCTAAAGGCTTCTCCAGAAGTACAAAAGTTAGCTAGTCAACTAGATATAAGAAATGCTCAAGAAATTATGTCCTTTGGTCAGGACACTGCTGTTGAAATTTCAAAATTCAGTGATCGTATTCTAGCTTCTATTAGCAATTCTTCTGTAGAAGATAGTGGAAAGATGCTTCAACAATTAAATTCTATAATGAGTAAATTTGATAAGAAAGATTTTGAGGATAAAAAACCAGGTTTTTTTGAAAGGATATTTAATAAGGTTAAAGATGATATTAACAGGCTACTTGATAAATATCAAACTATGGATAAGGAAATTTCAAAAATTTATGTAGAAATTAAGCAATATGAAAACGAGATAACAAAAACAAATAATATGTTAGAGGAAATGTTTGAAAAAAATATAATGTATTATGAAAATCTAGAAAAATATATTCAAGCAGGTTATATGGTAACTGATAGAATGAGAAGTGAGGTAATTCCACAATTAGAAGAAAGAGCAGCTTCAGGGGAACAAATGGAAGCTATAAATCTTCAAAATGGATTACAAGCTTTGGAAATGGTAGAACAAAGAGTACAGGATTTAGAAATGGCTAAAATGGTTGCCTTGCAAACCGCACCTCAAATCAAATTAATTCAAAGAGGTAACTACAACCTACTACGTAAAATTGGAAGTGCTTTTGTGATAACTATTCCTGTCTTTAAATCAGGGCTTATACAGGCCATAGCTATAAAGAGACAAAAAATACAGGCTGATGCAATGAAGGCCTTAGATGACAAAACAAATGAGATGTTAATTAGAAATGCTGAAAATATAGCTAGTCAATCTGTAGATATTGCAAAATTAACTTCTGGATCTTCTATTAAAATAGAAACACTTGAAAAAACCTTCGAAACTATTGTAAGAGGAATTGAAGAAACCAAACAAATAGAAGAAGAAAACAGACAAAATCGTGATTCAACTAGGGAAAGACTGTTAGAACTTCAACATCAATTAGAAGATAAAATCTAATTTTAAAGATTAAATATATTAATAAAGGTAATAATATAAAAAACAATTCCTTGACAATCTTAAGTAAAATTAATAACATTAAATCGAAAGATAAAATATATTATATTTTGTTGAGAAATTATTAATAATCTTAGAAACTTACTTAAATATAATAATTAGCAGGATAATCCAAAAGTAAGGTGGTGGATTTAATGAAGTATGAAATTCTATATGGAAATGCATTTCCAATTATAAAGGTAAAGCTAGAAAAAGGCCAAAGAATAAAGGCAGAATCAGATGCTATGGTATCTATGTCAAATACTATTGATATCGATGGAAAATTGGAAGGTGGACTTTTTAAGGGCCTAGGTAGAATGTTGGCTGGGGAAAAATTTTTCTTTCAAACCCTTGCAGCAAATAGAGGTCCTGGGGAGGCTTTACTTGCTCCTTCTGTGCCAGGTGGAATTGTAGATATAGAGTTAGATGGAAGCTATGGTTTATCTGTGCAAAAAGATGGTTTTTTAGCAGCTTCAGATTCTATATCTGTGGACACTCAAATGCAAAACTTAACAAGAGGACTTTTTTCTGGAGAAGGTTTTTTTATATTGAAAGTTACTGGAAAGGGTACAGTTTTTGTCAATTCCTATGGAGCTATACATCCAGTTAATTTAGGAGCAGGAGAAGAAGTAATAATAGATAATAGCCACTTAGTGGCTTGGCCAGACTATATGGAATATAGTATAGAAAAAGCATCTGCAGGATGGATATCAAGTTGGACATCTGGAGAAGGTTTAGTTTGTAGATTTAGAGGTCCAGGAACTGTATTGATTCAAACAAGAAATCCAAAAGGTTTTGGGGCTTGGGTAAGTCAATTTATAGCATCTAAATAGAGATTTACAAATGTATTCTAAATTTACAAAGGATTTTTCATTTGGTCATTCCAAAAGAAGTGAGGAATCTTAAGAAATTATAATATAGGATATTCTAAAACAAGTAGAGAGGGTGAAATAATATGGGAATTAATCTACAAAAAGGGCAGAGAATAGATTTAACAAAGGGAAATGCTGGTTTATCTAAAATTAAGATAGGACTAGGCTGGGATTCTGTAGAGCAAAAAAAAGGTGGATTTTTAAGTGGATTATTTGGTGGAGGTAAAGCACCGGAAATAGATTGTGATGCTTCTGTATTAATGCTAGATGAAGAGGATAAGTTAATATCAAAGCAAAACTTAATTTATTTTGGTAATTTAAAAAGTAGCTGTGGAAGTATACTACATACAGGAGATAATTTAACTGGTGATGGAGATGGAGACGATGAAGAGATTATAATTGAACTTAATCGTGTACCTTCAAATATAAACAAGTTACTCTTCATTGTAAATATTTACGATTCTGCTAGACGTAAACAAGATTTTGGTATGGTTGAAAATGCCTTTATACGTGTAGTTAATTTAGATGGTAATGAAGAACTTATAAGATATAATTTAACAGAAAACTATGCTGGTAAGACAGCATTAATGGTAGGAGAAATATATAGAGATGGTAAAGAATGGAGATTCGGAGCAATTGGTGAGGGAACACATGATACGTCTTTAGGTGAAATAATAAAAAGATATTAAGCTAAATTATTGTATTAATTTAATATACAATTTATTTGAAAGGGGAAATAAAAAATGACAATTAATTTATCAAAAGGGCAAAGAATAGACTTAACAAAAACTAATCCAGGACTTAAGAAGGCAATAATTGGTTTGGGTTGGGATACTAACAAGTATTCAGGTGGTTATGATTTTGACTTAGATGCTTCAGCATTTTTAGTAGGTGCTAATGGTAAAGTAAATAATGATAAGGATTTTATTTTTTATAACAATTTACAGGGAGCAAATGGTGGAGTTGTACATACAGGAGATAACAGAACTGGTGATGGTGAAGGAGATGACGAGCAGGTTATAATTGACTTTGCTAAGATACCTGATTCTATAGATAAAGTTGCCATTACTGTAACTATACATGATGCTCTAGAAAGAGCACAAAACTTTGGACAAGTTTCCAACGCTTTTGTTCGCTTAGTAGATGAAGAGACTAATGAAGAAGTACTTCGTTATAATTTGGCAGAAGAGTTTTCTATAGAAACTGCCCTAGTTGTTTGTGAAATATACCGTGATGGATCAGAATGGAAATTCAATGCAGTTGGAAGTGGTTTTCAAGGAGGCTTAGCTGCTCTTTGTAATAATTATGGCCTCCAAGTAGGTTAGAATATTTACTATTAGTTGACTATTCAGGGTGTTAGATTGCTTACAAGCGACACCCTAAATTTATAAAATAGAAATTATGATTTAGGAGGTGCTAGGATGAAATATAGTATAAGTGGTTTAAGTGAAGAAGCTGTCAAGGATTCACGAATAAAACATGGTAGTAATAAGTTGACTCCCCAAGAAACAGAAAGTTTTTGGGATAAATTAAAAGGAAATTTTGACGATCCAATTGTTAAAATTTTAATAGTGGCATTAGCTATTAACTTGGTATTTTTCTTTTTAGGAAAATCTGCATGGTATGAATCTTTAGGAATTGCATTAGCCGTATTATTGGCAACCTTTGTCGCTACTTGGTCTGAATATAGTAATGAGGAATCCTTTCAGAAATTACAGGAAGAAGCCTCAAAAATTATATGTAAGGTATTCAGAGGGGATTTAATACAAGAGATTCCAATCGATGACATTGTTGTAGGAGATTATATATTACTACAATCTGGAGATAAGGTCCCTGCAGATGGAAAGTTAATTCATGGAAATGTGAAAGTGGATCAAGCATCTTTAACAGGTGAAACAAAAGGAATAAAAAAACAAGCTCTGCCAGAGGATTTTACAGAAGAAAAAAAGAATACAGATTTGACAAATCCTTATGATGTTTACAGGGGCACAGTTGTTGTTTCTGGTGAAGGTATTTTAAAAATAGAAGAGGTTGGAGATAAAACCTTTTATGGAAATCTAGCACAGGATATGCAAACAGAAGAAAGAGATTCTCCCTTAAAGGTGAAACTAGGAAGCTTAGCAGATGGTATAAGCAAGTTTGGTTATATTGGTGGTACATTAATAGCCCTAGCCTTTATCTTTAAAAAAGTTGTAATGGACAATGGTTTTGATATTGCTCAAATTACATCATATATGTCTAATTGGCAAAATCCTATAAATGATTTAGTAACAGCAATTATATTGGCTATAATTATTATAGTTGTTGCTGTTCCAGAAGGATTACCTATGATGATTGCAATGGTCTTATCTTTAAACATGAGAAAACTTTTAAAAGATAATATCCTAGTTAGAAAGCTTGTTGGTATTGAAACAGCTGGAAGTTTAAATATACTTTTCTCAGATAAAACTGGAACTATAACCAAAGGAGAACTGGAAGTAGTTACATTTATTAGTGGTTCGTGTAGTAATTATTCTTCATTTAATGAAATTCCAAATAAACTTGGTAATTTACTCAGCCTCTCTTTAGAGAATAATACTAATGCTTTAATTAAAGAATCTGAAGAAGGTTCAGAAATGCAAGTAATTGGTGGAAATATGACAGAAAGAGCTCTTTTACAATTTGTTGCTTCTAGTGGCACAAAGATATTAAAGGAAGAAGTAGTAAAAGAAGTGCCATTTACTAGTGAAAATAAATATGGAGCAACACAAATTGTTGGAGATCATAATTTAACTTTAATTAAAGGGGCTCCCGAAATAATAATAGACAAATGTATTTATTATTATGATGAAGAAGGAAAAAGAGTACCATTCAAAGATATAAAAAAGTTAGAAGATAAAATTGATGACTTAGCTAAAAAAGCAATTAGAGTAATTGCTGTTGCTAGTTCAGAAGAAGATCTTAAGGATGATGGAGACTTTAATCAATTAACTCTAGTTGGAATAATGGGTATTAGAGATGATTTAAGGCCTGAATCCGTAAGTGCTATTAAAGAGGCTATGGATGCAGGAATTCAAGTTGTTATGATTACAGGAGATAGAAAAGAAACAGCAGTTGCAATTGCTAAAGATGCTGGTTTAATGCAAAGAGAAGAAGACATTATATTAACTTCCCAAGACATTCAAGAACTTAGTGATGATCAACTAAAGGAGATGCTCCCTAATATTCGTGTAATAGCAAGAGCATTACCTTCAGATAAATCTCGACTAGTAAATATTGCTCAAGAACTTGATTTAGTAGTTGGAATGACTGGAGACGGTGTAAATGATGCACCTGCACTAAAACATGCAGATGTGGGTTTTGCCATGGGAAGTGGTACAGAAGTGGCAAAAGAGGCTGGAGACATTGTAGTATTAGATGATAATTTCCTGTCTATTACTAAATCTGTACTTTATGGTAGAACCATATTTAATAGTATTAGAAAGTTTATAGTATATCAGTTAACTGTAAATGTTGCAGCTATTTCCATAGCATTTATAGGTCCCTTTATCGGAATAGACCTTCCCTTATCTATGACACAAATGTTGTGGGTAAATTTAGTTATGGATACTTTAGCAGCTCTAGCCTTTGGTGGTGAAGCAGCCCTTAGAAAGTATATGAAGGAACCACCTAAAAGAAGAACTGAACCTATTATTAATAAAGACATGTGGACTTCTATTTTACTCAATGGTGGTTTTATAGCAGCTATGAGTATATTCTTCTTAAAATCACCCTTTGTTAAGGATCTTTTTAGACTAGGTCCAGCTGGAAAAGAAGATATATACTTTTTAACTGGTTTTTTCACTTTCTTTATATTTTTAAATGCCTTTAATATATTTAATGCAAGAACTAGTGAAACTAACTTGTTTGCAAACATTTCAAAAAATAAAGGTTTTTTAAGAGTAGTAGTTGTAATCTTTGGTGTTCAAATTCTACTTACTTATTTTGGTGGGGAAGTACTTAGAACAGCAGGTTTAAATTTCAATGAATGGGCTTATATTACATTAATGTCAATGTTAATTATTCCTTGGGATTTAGCAAGAAAAACAATCAGAGATTTAATAGTAAAAACTAATATGGCATCTGATAGATGTGTTGAAGAAAGTCCAGCTGCATTAGAGCAGGCCATGACTAGAAATAAAAATAAATAATTAAATAAGTATATAAATAAGCAAGATCAGAATTTAAATAAAAAAGAAGCTTGCGGGATGATGATTTTAAAAAAATTATATAAGCATTCTCTTATCTTTTTTATTTAAATTCAAGTGATATTGTTATATTGAATTTGTTAATTTATAATAATAATAATTAAAAAATGGAATCTATAATATGGGCAGTAAAAAAACCTGAATAGATTCTTTTTTAATATAAGAATATATTTATAATGAAGAAAGTAAAAATACAAACTGTTATTTCTTTAACATTTGATATAAAATAGAAATATATATTATATTTAATAGGGAGAATGGTTACAGAATGAAATATTTTAATTATCTATCAAAAGAAGAGAAAAAAGAGCTTTTTTATAAAGAACCTGAGGCCTTTACTAAAAATCAAGATAAAGATCTACTATCCTATGCTCTAGGAGCCACTCTTTACATGCCAGGTATAAGAAGAACAATAGGGCAGGATATTATAGAAAAGAAGATAAGAGGGCTAGTATCTGTAATTATTTGTCTTGAAGATGCTATAGGAGATAGTAGTGTCAATAATGGAATACAAAATCTTATTAGTCAAATCAATCAAATAAGTAAAGCTTTATATGAAGATAAAATTACCAAGGATGATATGCCACTTATTTTTATAAGAATTAGAAGCTTAGCCCAAATTCAGCATCTAGCAGAAGCTTTGAAAGAAAAAATATCATTATTAACAGGATTTGCTATTCCTAAGTTTTCTGTAGAAGATGGGGAAGATTATTTTAAAGAAATAGAAAAAATTAATAAAGAGTGGAAAACTTCATTATATATAATGCCAATACTAGAAGCTAGAAATACTATATATTTAGAAAATAGGTTAGAAAATCTTATAAAGATAAAAGCATTATTCGATAAATATAAGGATTTAATTCTAAATATACGATTAGGAATAACAGATTTTTCTAGTTTATTTGCTTTAAGGAGAAATATCGACAACACTTTATATGATCTAGCTGTTATTAAAGATTGCCTAGGCAATATTACTAATATATTTGGGAGATGTGAAGATGAATATATTATTTCAGGTTCAGTATGGGAATATTTTTCTATAGATACAAGTGTTAGAGAATGGTACTTAGAAAAACCTATAAGTGGATTAATAAAAGAATGTACTTTAGATAAAGAAAATGGATTTATTGGAAAAACTGTAATACATCCAAGCCAAATAATTCCTGTACAATCATTGCAAGTAGTTAGCTACGAAGAATATATGGATGCTAGTCATATATTATATAGCGAAAACCATGATAACGGAGTAATAAAAAGTATATATAAAAATAAAATGAATGAAGTTAAGCCTCATTTAAATTGGGCTAAAAAGATAATTAAAAAATCACAAATTTATGGGGTGTACAATGAAAACAAATACTACAAAGATTTATTGGAAAGAAGATAATATACACCAATATAATATGCATAATGGATTAAAGATGAAAATTATAGTAAATGAAAATACTTACAATATTCCATTGGATAGCTTAATTGCTATGGCTAATCGTAACAATCCAAATAGAAGCTTTTTATTTGTAAGCAAAGTTTTAGGAAAACACATTCCTATTAACCCTTGGTCTGGTTTAATAATAGCTTATATAATGGCAAGCAAATTTATGGAAGATGTTTATAAAATAAAAGACCATTCAAAAACTAATGAACTTATAAATGAATTTATTAATCAAGATAATTGTGAAAAAACCTATAGAGAAGCAAGTAAAGATCCCTATAAGTTAGCTGAGCCTCTTATTTTTATTGGCTTTGCAGAAACTGCTACGGGCTTAGCCCAAAGTATATTTAACTGCTTTGAAGGGGAAGGATATTATACCCACACTACAAGGGATGTAATTTTAAATTCTTCTTTAAATATAAGTTTTCAAGAAGAGCATTCCCATGCAAAGGATCATATGTGCTATGGACTAAATGAAAACATATTTAAATCTAATAGACCAATTGTATTAATAGATGATGAGCTAACTACAGGGAATACAATTTTAAATATTATAAAGGCTTTACACAGTAAATATCCTAGGGATAAATATGTGGTTCTTTCCATTTTAGATTGGAGAGATGAAAAACATATTAAGAAATTCAAACAAATAGAAAGACAACTTGGAATTTCAATTAAAGTTGTTTCTTTAATATCAGGAAAGATTAAACTAGAAGAAAGTACTAATATGATAGCTATTAAAGACAATGAAGAAGTGGCATTATCTGTAGAAAACTTTAAGGTCAGCATTGAACACTTAATGGTAGACAACTATTTTCATAAAGCACTTGAATATATTTTGATTGATGGGGATGGAAATAAAAACACAGCTTCATATTTAAGGGAAACAGGACGGTTTGGTGTGTTTTCTAAAGAACAAAAAAACCTTAATAATATAGCTATGGAAATAGGAAAGTTACTATCAGCAAAAAGAGCAGGGAATAAGACCCTATGCTTAGGAACAGAAGAATTTATATATATTCCTATGCTAATTTCAGCCCATATGGGGCAAGGAATAAAGTACCATTCCACTACTAGAAGTCCTATTTTCCCATTTAATAAGACTGGATACGGTGTTAAAAATAGTTTTTCATTTGAAAGTCCAAGTGGAGCAGGGGTTCTAAATTATATATATAATATTCCATATGGACACTATGACGATTTGTTTTTATTTTTAGAAAGAGAAGTTCCTTCCTATAGATTAGAGCCTTTACTAGAAGTATTAATGGAACTAGGTATTCCAAATGTTTTTATTGTGTTTTGTTCAACAATAGAGAAGGTTCCTTTTACAGGAAGTTATAAAGAGGAAGATGTAATTTTCCTCCTAAAGAATATAAAGGATACTATTGAAGAGACAGATACAGAAGATAGGGAAGAAGCCATACAATCTGGAGTCCATTATTCTGAAATGTTGCCCCTTGAATATAGACCCACAGAAGAATATATTGAATTATTTTATAAATCCTTGGAAGAATCTGCAAGTAAGGTTGCTTTAGCTGTTGGACTAGTTTCAGAAAAGATCTATAAAAATAGGGGAGAAAATATTGTGCTAGCTTATTTAGCTAGGGCAGGGACACCTATAGGTATATTAATTAAAAGATATTTATTAAAAAAATATAATAT
>CAYLXY010000026.1:0-12063 GCA_964387405.1 uncultured Clostridiaceae bacterium | reverse complement strand
AAAGTGACCAGCAGAATTATTTTAAATTTTAAAGATTTATATAAAGGTATATTTTGCCTCATAAGGACCTCCCACATATTAAATATATAAAATACATTGATAAAATATTATCAATCAAGGGCAATGAACTGAACTTATCTCCGCGCTATCTGTTTTTCTTTAATTTTTTTCAATTTCCTTTTCAATCCTCCCTATAATAATACCTTAATAATCTCTTCTTTTCAAGAAAAATACATATATACAGTCAAACATCATTCTAATTTTATATTAGTCTAGTCTTAAACCCTCCCAATTCCATTTATACCAAAATAATCATTATACCATCTTAACAAGAGTCCCCACACCACCAAGCTCTGGCGGAGATACAATTAATTTAATAGGAACTCTGTCTTTTAACTCCTCCACATGGCTTATAATTCCAACACTTAATTTTTCAGAATGTAGTCTTTCTAGTGCATTCATAACAATTTCAAGCAGATCATTATCTAATGTACCAAAGCCTTCATCAAGGAAGAAGAATTCTAAAGGGGCACTTCCCTTTAATTGAATATGAGAAGATAGGGCTAAAGCAAGAGCTAAAGATGTTAAGAAGGTTTCTCCACCTGATAGTGTATTTGTTGCCCTTCTAATTCCACCATTAAAATCATCCCTTATAATAAAGTTACCACTGCTATCCAATTCTAAAGCATATCTTCCCCTAGTAATTTCCTTTAGCCACTTAGAAGCTTCTTTAGCAATATACTTTAACTGATTAATAGCCACATACTCTACAAATCTATTACCTTCTAACATTTTACTTAATTCTAAAAGAAGATCTAACTTATGGGTTATTTTCTTTTCATCTTTTTTAAGGTCTTTTATATTTTCTAGCTTTATTTCAATATCTTTAGCGATTTGCTGAGTTTCTCCAATAGCCTTAAATTTTTTATCTTGTATTTTCTTTTTTTCAACTAATAACTTCTGTATTTGTATCCAAGCTTCATCCGTTAATGACTTGCCATTTAAAGCCTTATTAATTCTAGCTATATTATGATCAGTTTTTTTCACTTCGTCATCGTAAGCTATAATTTCTTTTTCTAACTCTTTTAGCTGCTCTTCTTCAAGTAAATATTTATCTATTTCTTCCATAGAGTTAAAGCCCTGCGCTTTACTTTTACTTTCTAGCTCAAGTTTTTTTTCTTTATAATCTTTTTCTAAATTAACTTTATCGTTTTCTCCAATAGCCTTTTCTTCCACTATTTTTTGCTGCAATGCTTTTCCTTTTTCCACCCTTGATTTAAGTATCTTTTCCTCTTCTTCTACTTCTTTTATTTTGTTTTCCAAAGCTATTCTATACTCTTTAGGATCTTTATTCTCAGCAAGTTGATTTACCCTTTCAATAGATTCACCTAACTTTCTTTTGTCTCCATCTAACTGTTGCTTGTTTTTTGCTATTTCTATATTTAATAAACTTAGTTGTTTTTCTAGGTCTTCCCTCTGTCGATTTTCTTCTTCTATAATTTCTCTCAAATCTTTTAATTCTTTCTCTTTGTTTAATCTTTCTTTGTCCCAAACCTTCATTTGATTATATTCCACAACAATATTTTCAATTTTAAGATCCTTCTTTAATTTCTCAATTGATAAGGATATATTTTTAATGTTTTCAGATGTTTTATTAAGTTTATCCTTCAGTATATTAAAGCTTTCATCATCTTTTTTTAGCTCTGTATTTAATTTTGTAATTGATGTATTAACATTAGTTATACTTTCTTTTATTTTATCTATAGCTTCTTCTACTTTAGTTTTGTTACTAATATATATTTCTCTTTCCTTTGTTAATTTGGCTAATGCTTTTTCTAAATCCAATACTTCTTTTTTAGACTCTTCTATAGACAAATCCTTAATCAGTTTTTCTACATCTTCTAAAGCAGATTTTTTCATATCCTCTTCTTTTACTATTTGTCCTAAGGAAATATCCAGTTTTGTTTTTGCTTCTTTCAAAATAGTTAAATCTTTTTCCATTTTGTTTAATTCATTGTTTTTTTCTTTTAATAATTCTGGCTCTTTAGCTTTTATAGGTTGAGGATGTTCCTTAGATCCACATACAGGACAAGATTCCCCTTCATGTAGATGATTGGCTAAGTTAGCTGCTATGGATTCTATCTCTAATTTTCTTACTTCTACTTTAAATGTTTCCAACTTCTTTTCCATTTCACTAATTTGCTTAACATGGTCTTTTTCTTCTTTTTCTAATAAAGATTTTGATTCTAGTAATTTTCCTATTTCCTTAACTATAGTTGATTTTTTCCTTAGATTTTCTTCTAGGGAAGCTAATTCTATTTTCTTCTTTTCTAAGTCCATTTTGTTTGTGTAAATAATACTTTCTTCTTTTAAAGGACTGTCCTCTAATACCTTCATATCATCTATTAAGGTTTTTAATAAATTATCTAGCTTTTCCTTTTCTTTTACTTCTTCCTCTAACTCCACCCTCTTATCTTCTATAGTCTTTGATAATTCTAAGAAAGTTTTTTCATCTTCTTTTTGATCTGATGATATTCTATCCATGTCCTTTTCTAATCTATAGCCTTCTTCTAGGCCTTCCCTCATTTGAGGCTCTATGTATATTTCTTCTAGCTTTTTTTCTATTTCTTTTGTTTTTTCTTGAAGTTCTACCCTTCTAGCCTTTAATTTTTTCAATTCCTTAGACTTTTCCCCGCTATTTTTAAAGTTACTTGTATACACTTCTTCTAGGGCTTTAATTTCTTTTTCTAAGCCTTTATTATCTGTTTCTAATTTTTCTGCTTGTTTACAATTTTCTATTTTAACTATTAAATTAGGAAATTCTTCTTGCTTATATATTAAGGCTTTTTCATATTTTTCTTCCACATCTTTTAATAATGTATTAACCCTTGGTAGTTCCTTTTCTAGGTTTTCTAATATTGATTTATTACTAGCTATTCTTGCTACCGTACTCTTTAAGTTTGTAATATAGGGTCTTAATAAATTAGCCTTTTGTCCCAGTGTAAAGCTCTTACGACTTTCTTCTATTTCCGACTTTTTTTCTTCTAAAGCTCTTTTGACCTTTTCATATAATTTTAACTCCTCTTGTAAATCCCAGATTCTTTTACTCTTTTCATGTTCCTCACTTAGTTTTTCTATTTCTATTTTTAATTGCTTTTCCTCATCTAATAATATCTTTAATTTTTCTGATACTTCCTTATAATAATCCTCAGTAATACCTTCAAAACCTTTAAGTTGTCCTTCTAAGTCTATTCTTTTCACATCATATTTTTTTCTTTCATTATTGATTTTATCCATTATATTTTTACCATACTGCTCTAATCCGAAAATACGCTCTAGCATATTCCGTCTTTCTCTACCTGTTAGCTTTAAAAACTCGCTAAATTTTCCTTGTGGAAGAACAACGGATCTTGTAAAGTCATCAGAATTAAGACCTATAACCCTTATCACTTCTCTGTTAACATTTGTAACACCCTCTGCCAATACATTTACATCTTCACCATTTAACTCTATTATTCTAGCCAAGGATGTTTGTATACCACCATCTTTTTTGCGTTGAATTTCTCTTTCTACACGATAGGTTCTGCGAACCTTTCCATCTAAAATTTGAAACTCGAAACTTACTTCCCCACTATCTGTTTCCGTATTGATAAATTCCCTAGAATCCCTTGCAATATTGCCATATAAAGCTAATGTTATAGCATCTAATATGGACGATTTACCACTGCCTGTTGGTCCAAAGATTCCGAAGAGTCCTTTTTCTACTAATCTAGTAAAATCGATTATTTGTTCACTATTAAAACTATTTATTCCTTTTATCTTAAGTAAATTAGGTCTCATATTCATCGGATACCGCTGAAAAACTATAATTTCCTTGTCTGTCATCCTGAAACGAAGTTGAAGGATCTTGTATTTTCAATAAATTAAAGATCCTTCGCTACGCTCAGGATGACAAGCAGGACTTCTTTTTCAATGGCCTCCTTCTTCACCCTCCCCCTGTGCGATTTCACTGAATAAATTCATAAGTTCTTCAGTAGGATTAACATTGTTCCTATATATATAGTAATCCTTAAATAAGTCCTCAATCCTCATAGATCTAATATCTTCTATTTCCTCTTCTTCTCTGTCCATCTCACTAAATATAGGTTTAATCTCAACAATATGAGTACGTAATCTTTTTATTTCTTTAATTTCTGACTGGGTTAATACTCTATCTGTTTCTATCTCCAGATAAACCCAAATGTCCCTTTCTCCATCTTCTTCACATTTTATTAAAGCATCTTCAATACTTTTACACTTCCATACTTCTATTGGCTTATGATTTTTCAGATAAACTTCTTCTACCTTTACATCTTCACCTAGATTAATATCTACTACATATACAGATTTACTATAATGTATTTCCTTTTTACTATATTCAATAGGAGAACCAGAATAATAGGCCTTTAGTTTTCCGCTACCTACAACTTTTTGTGGCTTATGTAAATGTCCTAAGGCTACATAATCAGCTTTTTGTGGAAGATGATTAGCATCTACTGTTAAAGAACCACCTAGTTGTATGGGTCTTTCTGACCCAACTTCTTCTCCACCCATAACAAACAAATGGGACATGGCTAAGTTAATAGTATCTTCTCTATATTTTTCTGATAAATCACTAAAAATCTCTCCTATTCTTTCAGAATAAGATTTCCTTCTAGCTTTTTCCTCTATTTCCTCAGATAAAAGTTCATTAAGCCTTTGTTCGCTAGGATAAGGTAGAGTAAGTATTACTACCCTTTCTCCTTTTAATTCTATTTCTAAAAATCCCTGTCCGGAATCTACAACTTGAAAAGAACCATATTTTCCTACTTCAATACTGCTTTTAGGTTTCCCTAACAATATAACTCCATGGTCATAAGCTAAGGGACTAGCTGCTACTAATCTATCTGGATTATCGTGGTTTCCCGCAATTATAATTACTGGTCTTTCCCCATTGGCGGATAGTTTCTTTATATTATTATAAAAAAGTCTTTCTGCCCTAGCAGGAGGGTTGCTTGTATCATAAATATCCCCTGCTACTAAAATAAGATCTATCTTTTCTTCCTCTACTATTTCATTTAACTCCTGTAAAAATTTTTCTTGTTCTTCAAGTCGACTATGACCTTCTAAATTTTTACCTAAATGCCAGTCCGATGTGTGTAATATTCTCATATTCTCACTCCTTGGTCTATATCAAATAAATATAAATACGTTTGCTTTACTTCTTTTTCTGTAATCCTCTCTAAAGCCTCTTTATAAAGTGATAGCTGTATTTGGTACCTTGATACTACACTTGAAATATCCCCATCAAACACAATATCATTTTTATAATCTACTAATACTAATCCATCTTCCTCTTCAAAATAACAGTCTATAATTCCTTGTACTAATAATTTTTCTTCGGATTTTTCACTAAGGCCCTCAATTACATCACTAGCAGATTTTTCAATAACAAAAGGAGACTCCCTATAGACTTTTTTTGCACTAAGCATTCTTCTACCTATTTGGCTATTAAAATACGTAAGTATTTTTTCTACATTTACTACTTTAAACTCTTCTTCTGTAATAAGCTCCCGTGCAACCATAAATTCTATTTGCTCATGGATACCTTCTTCACTATTAACATTATTTAAATCTAAATGTTGAAGTACAAAGTGAATAATGGTCCCCCTTTCTGCTGCTGTAAAGGCCTTTTTACCCTCCATAAATTTTGGTGATTTAACTAAGCTTGGTATTTGATGAATAATAGAATCCATCTCTTGTATAGTGGCTTTTTTAATATCCGATACAGATAATTTAGACGGTATAGCAACTGCATCTGGATATTCATATTCCCAGTTTAACCTCTTATAAATTTCATCTTTATGTTCTGTATATCCATTTGGTGAAAAATCTTCCCTATTAAAATTAATAAGCTTTTCTTTGTATTCTTCTTCTTTTAATATCTTTTCTTGCTCTTCCAGTATTACAGCTTGTCTTCCTAAAATATTTATTGTCCATTTAGAATCTTCTTCCTTATATTTAGATTCGTCAAATTCAAAATCCCCTAATTCTCTTAAAACTTGACCATGAGGATGTTTGATAAGGGCAGGTCCTATCCAATCTAAATAATTCCTTCCATTCATTAAGGAGTAAATATTATCTGACTTGTCCCACTTCTTAACTAATTTATCTATATTTCTTAAGGAACCTACAAGAATAAGTTTGTCTTCTGGTCTAGTGGAGGCAACATATAAAATTCTCATTTCTTCTGATAGGCTTTCTATTTTTATTTGATCCTTCATTGCAAGTTTTGCAATAGTATCTCTGTAAGTTCTTAAATTAGGATCAACAAATTTTGGACCTAGTCCTAAATCCTTATGTAATAATACATCCGCACTTGTATCCCTAAGGTTAAAGTTTTTTCCCATACCTGCTGCTATTACTACAGGAAATTCTAATCCCTTGCTTTTATGAATACTCATTATTCTAACTACATTATCATTTTCACCAAGTATTTTTGCAGCACCCATATCTCCCTTACTACCTTGTAGCTTTTCAACAAACTTTATAAAGTTAAACAAACCCTTAATAGATGTCTTTTCAAACTGACTAGCACGATCAAATAAAATTCTAAGGTTAGCTTGGCGTTGAAGTCCACCAGGCATAGCCCCTACATAATAATAATAGCCTGTATCCATAAAAAGCTTCCAAATAAACTGGTCTATCTTAATGTATCTAGCTTGATCACTCCATTTATTAAGGTTTTTAATAAATAAAGTAAGTTTATCCTTTAAATCATCTTGGTTTTCTTCAATATATTTTTCTATTGCATCATAATAAGTACCACTTTTATCATGTATTCTAATATTAATAAGTTCCTCTGTAGTAAAGTCACCAATAGGAGAACGCATAACACTAAGTAGTGGAATATCTTGTCTTTTGTTATCAATTACCCTAAGTAAATTAAGGAACATATTTATTTCTATAGCTTCAAAGTATCCTGTATTGGCATCTGCATAAGCAGGTATGCCTTCCCTTATAAAGACTTCCAAAAAGCTTTGCGCCCAGTTTTGTACTGTTCTTAAAAGCACTACAATGTCCTTGTATTCTAGTTTTCTATAAGCTTCAAGGTTTTTGTCATAAATTTCTTCATTTAACAATTCCTTAATTCTTTTAGCCACAATACGAGCTTCTACTTCTATATCTGCTAATTCTTGCAATTCCTCTTCTATATCTTCATCTATTTCTACATTTTTTTCTATTAAATTAACTTCTATAGATGGATCTTTAATAGGCTCAAAAATAGATCCTTCATATAAAGCCACTTTATCATCATAATCTATTTCACCTAATTCCTTAGACATAATATGCTTAAATATATAGTTAACACCTTTTAAAATTTGACCTCTACTTCTAAAGTTTTTAGAAAGGTCTATCCGCCTATCAATATCTCCTTCTTTATCTCCAAAGTTCTCATACTTTTCTATAAATAAAGTTGGATCTGCCAAGCGAAAACGGTAAATACTTTGTTTAACATCCCCTACCATAAATAGGTTGTCCTCTCGCTTAATAGACTGAATTAGGGTTTCTTGCACAATATTACTATCCTGATATTCATCTACAAAAATATATTCAAATCTTTCTTTGTACTCCTTAGCCACTAATTCATTAGCTAAAATCTTAAGACCATAGTGTTCTAAGTCGTTGAAATCTACAATACCCCTATCTGCTTTCTTTTCAGAATATTTCTTTGTAAAACCTGTAACCAATTTATATAAATAATCCATAAGTGGATGTAGTCTATTCAAATCCTCTACATATTCTTCTGGGCTAATAGCAAAAATATTTTCCCTAATATCTTTAATAACATCCTTAGCCTTATCTCTTAAACTCTTAGAGTCTTCTCTCAACACTGGGTCACTATCTTTAGAAGCCTTTAATCTATCATGTTTTATATTGTTTAATATTTCATAAAAGGATGCACTAGGTAAATGTAAATTATCATATAAATCACTTATTTGTCCTAGGTCTGAAAGTATGGCATCTTCATAAGCATTCGGCCCTGTGGGTTCTTGTGCAATAGTTAGTGCATCATTTAAAAGATCCATAGCACCCCTTAACTGAATTTCTATTCTAGATATAATTGTTTTAATCCATACATTATCATTAAAGTCTTCCATAGAAAGTCCAAAGTCCTTTATCTTATCCTTTAGCCACACTTCGGGATAAGGTTGACTTTGTATAAATCCATATACTTTTAAAACTAAATCTTGGAGTGGTCTATCTTCCTTTGTTCCGCCAAAGGTTTCCACTAGCTGAAAGAATAACTCATCTGCATTTTCATACTCTTCTTCAAATAATTCTTCTAAAGCTTCTAACCTCATAATACTAGTTTCAGTTACATCTCCTATTCTAAAACCTGGATCTACATCAATAATATGAAAATGCCTTCTTACTACATCTATACAAAAAGAGTGAATAGTAGTTATAGATGCCCTGTTAAGAAGGTTGATTTGTTTTCTTAAATGTTCTTCATTATCTGTTTTCTTATCCATCTCTTCCATTATAGCCCCTGCTATTCTTTCCCGCATTTCTCCAGCAGCTGCATTAGTAAAGGTTACTATTAAAAGTTTATCTATATCAATTTTATCCTTTAAAATAATTTGAATAATCCGCTCAACAAGTACAGCTGTTTTACCAGAACCTGCCGCAGCAGCTACCAACAAATTGCTCCCCCTTGCATCTATGGCCGCCTTTTGTTCTTTAGTCCAGTTTCTCATTACAATATACCTCGTTTCTATAACTCTAAAAATATTTTTTATTAACTAACTTTTAATTTCAAAGTCTAATTCACCATTTATTACGGATATTTCATCTATTTCCACATTAGTTACATGTGCTCTTTTTAATGATTTCAAATGAGATACTAATAAGGAGATTTCTTTTTCCCTGCCTTGTATTTCCAACTCAACATGACCATTATTCTTATTTCTAACCCAACCTGTTAAATTTAGCTCATCTGCCATTGTATATGTTTCGTATCTAAAGGCTACTCCTTGAACTTTTCCTGAAAATATTATTTTTTTCCTAACTATAGGTGATTGTTTTAAATTATTTGACTTCAACTCTTAAGTCCTCCCTGTCTAATTTTGTATTTAATTATATCATATGTAGAACAGATGTTTTAAGATAAAACCCCTAGAAGTTAAAATATAACCTCTAGGGGTTTTGTATGATTAATATTGATTGGCTTTCCTTACATCTATTTAAGTCCATAGCTACAGCAATTTTTAAAATGATTTAAGGAAAGTTCATATTTTTAATCTTTTTCTATTACTTCTATAAACTCACCTTTAGATATGGGTGTTAAGGTCAATTGGCCCGCCATATCAGGTACGTTATTATAACTAACATCACACTTAATAATGTTCCTAATAAATAGTATTCTGAAAACTTTGGGTCATCAACGAATCCTTGCAATAGAATCTAATGGTTCAAATTTAATCTTCCATATGCCGCGGGAGTTTTTCGAAAGCCAAAAAACAAAGCTTCTATCATTTTTTTTATTAAATTTTAATGGCAAATATTTTTCGTCTGTGAATTCATCCAATATTTCGTAAGAAGTCGTATATGCAAATGCTTTATTAAATAATTGAGACTTGTTATTTCGTATATTTAACCACGCATCTTCAGTTATATATGTATTGAATGATTTATCCCATGTCTCTTCAGTGTTAAAAAGGTAATACTCTGTTTTAGAGTCGTATTCTTTTTCAGAGTGTAGTAAAAACTTTATGAGTTGTAGGTGAAACAGATTCTTTAGAATCTCGTCATCTAATGTTTCAGCAAATTGCTTATATAAAACTGTCTCATATTCGGTCAATTCGAGGTTAAGGTAAGACGCTTTATTGCGTTGATGCACAACAAAAATAAGCAAACAGATTACAACAATAATTGTAATTGCAACAACAAGATGTTTTATTTTAACGCCTAAAATACCAATCTTTCTCACCTCCCTCATATCGTTGTATTGAATACAGTTATATTGCTAATTGGAAATGCCGGTGTTAGAGGTTCTGAGAACTGGTTCATTAAGAGAGAATTGTTTAAATTCTCCTTATCCCCGTGTCTCAGTTTTTTAAGAAACCTAACACATAGGGTGATCCAACTTATATTTATTTAATATAGCTGGTCCATCATATAGAATTAAAGATAAATTAAAATTGCATGAAACTGAGGACTCTTAATTGCACAGAAGTGGGGAAGTTTAACTTGACATTTATACCTTTTAGAACCGGACACGAACCTCTCAGCTCATCCGGCTCCCATCATTCAGTCGCTTATTATGAAACGACACTGAATAATACAAACCCTTCGCTCTGTTTCCATTACGAAACCTCATCACTACTATGGTCTGCTTCACCCTTATACCCTGCCTCCGTATTTCACCCTTGAGGGGACTTTCCTCTTGTGGTTTTTCCGTTATCATCAGAGTCATAGGTTCCCAAGTTCCCTATGGAAGCCTAAGTTATGTTCATGTCGCCTCTATGCCGGCCATCGCATAGTCGGTAAACAGGTTTCCTCTATGCTCGTCCCAGAGTGACACTTAGACCCTGGTTTTGATGACATTCGTCACGGTTTCAACACTTGCACGGCGATTCGCTTGTACTTATCTCCATAACTCATACCTGACAGGGTCTTCTGTATTTGATACTCTAAAAGTGGTCCATTAATTCAGCTATTCCAGTTGAATTATGGTCCACTATTTTAATTTTATCCTCAGTAGGATGTTAGATTATAACAGCACTTTTCCCTATGTTTAACTTATGGATAAAAAATAGCTGAAGTAATTATACATTCAGCCTTAAATTTATCTATTTTAATTCTATGTTGGTCTAAGTCATCTTCACCGAAAACTTTAATTGCCAGGATTTGGACTATAGGCCCGGCCTCCTTCTGGATAGACGAATATATCAAGCAAAGCATAATTTTTTTGAGGATGCCATGGCCAGGGATAACCAAATTCTCCTACTACATATTTATTCCAATAGGTAGTAGGATTAGAAGGATATCCTGGAGATATAGTATTAGAACTTGGCGTATAACGAAGACCTACGGCTTCATGTACTTTAAAATAAGTATCTTGTTTGTCTTTCTCTATTTGCTCTATAATCTGAGGATATATCTCTGGAAAATGTTTTTTTACTGAAGTTTCAATAAACTTCTTATTCCAAAACAAAGATTTATTGCCATTTTCCTTTTCATCGATAACTTTAATTAGATGTTCCCCCATAATTTTTATTGCCTATTGTGTGTTTAATTGTGCTAAAAATGTTTCCAGTTTCATAAGATTCTCTGGAACTTCATTCGGCAATTCGTTTATTTCATAATATGCTGCTGCATATAATTCATAATTATTTGGTTCATATCCATTGATGCGTGAATTATTATTACTCGCTACTGCATAAGATGAAAAAAATGCAATTAAAGAAAAGAGAATTGTGAATATCTTTATCTTCAATTTTCAATATTTTAAAATGTTCTTCACCCAACAACTCTTGATTTGGGGATTAACAAAACTTTCAACAGTAATAACAGCTTTAAATATTAAACAATTTAATAATACTGAGCAACTGATATTAAATTAGCACTATCTTGCTCAGCTCCAGCATAAGCCCAGAAAAACGTCACCAACCTACAATCGTACCCTTTGTAACATACTTCCATATAAAATATATCACATTTTATAATAAATTTTACTAACATCAATATCATATATTTAAATTTATAAACTAATGTTATATCTTAAACTTAATGATATTATATATGATATCATTAAACAGCACATCACCATTAATGCAAAAACACAAGCAAATATTTCTAAATATTCATAATTTAGTTTATTTGCTTGTAATTTTTAAACCCATATCCAATCTGTTATCCAATAGCCATATGTATATGACCATAGCCTTATTTGTTCTTTACCGTTAATATACCGTGAAAACCATCCAACTTGTTCAGCATAAGTTATTATTTCATTTTGACTAAAGTTGATTACATTAG
>CAYLXY010000025.1:0-12092 GCA_964387405.1 uncultured Clostridiaceae bacterium | reverse complement strand
TCATTCTCACTTATTAATATAAGTTCTATATAAGTCCTATCTATGATAATATATATATGACTTAATAAGTGCGGATATTAGTATATAAATATTAAGTAAACAAACGGAGAAGCAAGAATAGTAAAAGGAGAGATAATGTTGAAGAGTAAAGAAAAGATTAAAATTATACCCCTAGGAGGGTTAAGCGAAATTGGGAGGAATATAACTGCAATTGAATATAAGGATGAAATAGTAGTTATAGATTGTGGTTTAAGTTTCCCAGAGGATGATATGTTAGGAATAGACATAGTTATACCAGATGTAACATACTTAATTAGGAACAAAGAAAAGGTAAAAGGAATAGTGTTGACACACGGACACGAGGATCATATTGGTGCACTACCTTACGTTCTTAAAAAGTTAAATGTTCCAGTCTATGGAACCAGATTAACACTAGGATTAGTAGAGATTAAAATCAAAGAACATAAGTTAGATGGAGTTCATCTACAAAGGGTAGAAACTGGTCAAACAATTAAACTAGGAGAATTTGATGTAGAGTTTATTCGTACAAGTCACAGTATACCAGATTCTTGTGCAATAGCTGTCCATACACCATTAGGAGTAATATTCCATACAGGAGATTTTAAAATAGATTACACACCTATTGATGGCCAACTAATAGACTTACACCGCATGGCAGAATTAGGTAAAAAAGGTGTATTAGTAATGATGGCGGATAGTACAAATGTTGAAAGACCAGGATCTACAATGTCCGAAAGAAGTGTGGGAGAAACGTTTGAAAAGATATTTAGAAAGACTAAAGAACGTATTATAGTTGCTACTTTTGCATCTAATGTACACAGGGTCCAACAGGTACTGGATGCAGCAGCTAAACATGATAGAAAAGTAGTAATATCAGGCAGAAGTATGGTAAATGTAATAACTGTTGCCAGCGAACTAGGAGCTTTAAATGTAGCCGAAGACTTGATTATTGATATAAATGAAATGGATCAATATGAAAAACATGAAATTTTAATCTTAACTACAGGGAGCCAGGGAGAACCTATGGCAGCCTTATCAAGAATGGCTAGTTCCGATCATAGAAAACTAGATATTAGAAGTGGAGATGTAGTTGTTTTTTCAGCTACTCCAATTCCAGGAAATGAAAAATCTGTTACTAGGGTAATCAATCAATTATTTGAAAAAGGTGCAGAAGTTATTTATGAAAGTTTAGCAGATGTACACGTTTCTGGCCATGCCTGTCAAGAAGAATTAAAACTAATTCATAGGCTAATAAATCCTAAATACTTTATACCAATTCATGGAGAATATAAACATTTGAGACAACATGGTAAGTTAGCTGAAGGCTTAGGTATGCCAGAGGAAAATGTATTTGTTGGGCAAAATGGTAGTGTATTTGAATTTGGAAAAGATTATGGTAAAATAAGTGGTACTATACAAGCAGGAAGAATACTGGTAGATGGATTAGGTGTTGGAGACGTAGGAAACATAGTTCTTAGAGACCGTAAACATCTAGCAGAAGATGGACTAATGATAGTTGTAGTTACTATTTCTAGAGAAAGCAGAAAAATAGTAGCAGGACCAGATGTTATTTCTAGAGGATTTGTTTATGTAAGAGAATCCGAAGACTTGATGTTAGAAGCTAGAAAAGTTGTTCGAAATGTTTTAGATAAATGTGAAGAGCAAGACATCAGAGAATGGTCATTATTAAAAGGTGCTATTAGGGATAGTTTAAAAGACTTTTTATTTAAAGAGACAAGACGTAGACCAATGATTTTACCAATAATAATGGAAGTTTAAAAATAAACCACCTTGGTCATTTTGTTCCAAGGTGGTTTCGATTTTTGTTGAAAAATCACTATTTCCTCGGAAATTAATATTTATAAGCATGGATTTTCACTTTACAAAGAAAGGATTGTTTGGTTTGAGCAATATAAACTTGCCATATATAGAAGAATATATAAGAGGCATATTACCTAGAAACAAAGGACTTTTAAGACAAATAGAAATTCACGCAGAAGAAAATCATATACCTATAGTCCATAAAGAAGTTGGAGTCCTATTACAAGTAATTACAAAGGCTGCTAGAGTAAAAAAGGTACTAGAAATAGGAACAGCTACAGCATACTCCACCCTATTATTTGCAAAAGCCATGGGGGAAGATGGACATATAACTACAATTGAGAGAAATGAGAAAAGAATTCTGTTAGCTAAAGAAAACATAGAAAAAGCAGGAAAGACTAAGAACATCCACATTATAGAAGGGGACGCAAGTCTAGTTTTAAAAGAATTAGAAGGTAAATATGATCTGATTTTTTTAGATGGTGCTAAAGGTCATTATAAATATTTTTTAGATCAAAGTATTAACCTACTTAATCCAGGAGGAGTACTTATTTCAGATAATATATTATATAAGGGTATGATAGCCACAGATGAACTAGTAGTACGTAGGCAAAGAACAATTGTAAATAGAATGAGAGAGTACCTACAATATATATGTAATCATAGTCAACTAGATACTAGTATTATACCAATAGGTGATGGGCTAGCCATTAGTTACAAAAAGTAGGAGGAATGCAAATGAAAAAAGTAGAATTGTTAGCGCCTGCAGGTGATTTAGAAAGATTGAAAATAGCAATTATGTATGGAGCAGATGCTGTTTATCTAGGCGGACAAATATTTGGCCTAAGAGCTGCTGCAAAAAACTTTACTTTAGAAGATTTAAAAGAAGGTGTAGATTATGCTCACGAAAGAGGAGTAAAGGTATATATTACAGCTAATATTATACCTCACAATGAAGATTTTCAAGGTCTTAGTGAATATTTAAAAGCTATTTATCAAATAGGAATAGATGCAGTAATTGTTTCAGATCCAGGTACATTTACCATAGTTAAAGAAACAGTTCCAAATATGGAAATTCATATAAGTACACAAGCAAATAATACAAATTATAGGACAGTAAAATTTTGGGGAGATTTAGGAGCAAGCAGGGTTGTCTTAGCCCGAGAACTTAATTTTGAGGAAATTAAAGAAATCAGTAATAAAATACCAGAGGATCTTGAGCTTGAAGCATTTGTACATGGTGCCATGTGTATGTCCTATTCAGGCAGATGTTTATTAAGTAATTATATGGTAAATCGTGATGCAAATAGAGGAGAATGTGCTCAACCTTGCAGATGGAAATATAATTTAGTAGAAGAAAAACGTCCTGGAGAATATATACAAGTAATTGAAGATGAAAAAGGAACATATTTTATGAATTCAAAGGATTTATGTATGATTGAATACATTCCACAAATAATTGATTCAGGCATCAGCAGTTTAAAAATAGAAGGTCGAATGAAAACAACTTATTATGTAGCTATGGCAGTAAAAGCATATAGAGCAGCCATAGATTCATACTATGAAAACCCTAGTAATTGGAAATTTAACCCAAAATGGATGAATGAACTAAAAAAAGCAAGCCACAGAGATTTTACTAGTGGATTTTACTTAGACAAACCAAGTGATGACGATCATCATTATGATAATAAATCTTATGTAAGAGACTATAGTTTTATAGGCCTTGTTAAAGACTATGATCCATCTACTAAAATTGCCACAGTAGAACAACGTAATAGGTTTTTCTTAGGAGATGAGATAGAAGTTACAGGACCTAAAGAAGAAATAAACATGACTGTTAGTGAAATGTGGAACGAGGATATGAATCCAATTGAAGTAGCACCACATCCACAGCAAATTATAAAAATTAGAATGGAAAGACCTGTTGAAGAAAACTACATCTTAAGAAAAGAAGTAGACACTAATTAGCTATAATTTTTAATTTTGCTACTTTAAAAATTTATTCATTATTATCCTGAGCCAAAGCAAGGATCTTTGTATACCACTTTTTAATATTGGTTATAATATTAAAAAGGGGTGTTTTCTATGTCAAGATTAAGGCGTAAAAAAACAAAAAACAATACAGTTTCTAGAAAAAGATTATTGCTAATAAGAAGTATATTTTTTCTAATATTGCTAGCTTTAATAGGCAGGTTATTTTACATACAAGTAGTGATGGAGGATTTTTACAAGGCAGAAGTAATGAAACAAAGACAGATTAGCATACCAGTTAATAGTGGTAGGGGATTGATATATGATAGAAATTTTACACGATTAACTGATAGAAGCCAACAAAAAGTAGTTGCTATATTTCCTCAATATTTTACTATGAACCAAGATAATATTTCCTTACTAGAAGATATTACTGGAGAATCATATGGTGATATATCTAATAAAATTAAAAACACTAGATCACTTTTAGAAATCCCTCTAATAAAAGAATTAGACTGGGATGATAAAAACATTATAAATACCAAAGGCTTATTCATAATTGACAAATCACTTCGTCATGATGAAAACGGACTTTTAAATCATGTAATTGGCTATATAAATCAAAGAGAATTAAAAGGAATGACAGGTATAGAAGGGGCATTAAATGGAGTTTTAACAGAAAACTCAAGTAAGTCATTAATAGCCACATTGGATGGGAGAAAAACTATATTACCTGGAGAAGGTTATGTAGTTGCCAACAATGTTAAGAAAAATCAAAACTTAAGATTAACAGTTGATTATAATATACAAGAAATAGTTGAAGATGTAATAGATGAAAAAAATAGAGAAGGAGCTATTATAGTTTCTAATATAGAGACTGGAGAAATACTTGCAATGGCTAGTAGACCAAATTTTAATCCAAATAATATATTAAAACATTTAGAAAGTGAAGGAGATGAATTATATAATAAGGCTATTCAAATGTCTTTTCCCCCTGGGTCTGTATTTAAAATAATTGTAGCCTTAGAAGCCTTAAGACAGAATCCTTCCTATGTAAATAAAATTTTTCATTGTCATGGCCATGAACTAGTAGGAGATGTAGAAATTAAATGCTCATCCTACAAAAGAGGGGGACATGGAGAAATAACAATGGAAAGAGCATTTGTAGAATCATGTAATTCTGTATTTATCCAACTTGCAGAAGAGCTTGGGGCAGAAAACATTATAAATATGGCAGAAAACTTGGGTCTTAATAAAATTGTAGATATAGGATTATTGGAAGAAGATTCAGGAAATCTACCAAAGGGAGATAATTTACTTGGGCCAGCCTTTGGTAATATAGGCATAGGTCAAGGGGAAATACTGGCAACACCGCTGCAAATTAATCAATTAACCCAACTAGTTGCAAACAATGGACTTAAAAAACCCTTATATATTGTTAAAGATATTGTAGATAACAACTATATTACTTTAAAAACAGCAAAGGTAGAAGAAGAAAAACAAATAGTAGATCCTCAAATAAGTAAACAATTAAAGCTATGGATGGAAAAGGTAATGGTTGAAGGAACCGGTCAACAAGCAAAAGATATGTCCAGTATTAGTGCTGGAAAAACCGGCTCTGCAGAATCAGTAGAAAAGGGAGAAAAAGTTGTTCATGCATGGTTTACAGGCTATTATCCATCTAATGAGCCTAAATATGCAATTACTGTCTTTATACAAAGAGGAAATTCTGGCAGTGAAGTTGCTGTTCCCATATTTGCAAAAATAGTAAAAGACATGATAAATATAGGATTTAAATAAAATAAATTAAATAAATACACAAGTACATGCACATATGTAATATTCCCATCATATTATTTAAGGTGACCTATTATTTAGGTTTACAAAGAGGGGGAGGATTGACATGTGGCTAGCACTTTTAAGTTTATTTCCTATTTCATTTAATCCAATACTACTTTTAATGGGATACATTTCCAGCAGCACATCTTTTCCACAACCACTGACATCAGCAGAGGAGGCAATATACCTAGAAAAATATGAACAAGGTGATGAAGAAGCTAGAAACATATTAGTTGAAAGAAATTTACGTTTAGTAGCTCATATTGTAAAAAAGTACTCTAACATTGGTCGAGATATGGACGATTTGATATCAATAGGTACTATAGGATTGATTAAAGGGATATCTACATTTAATAGAGAAAAAGGAACTAGATTAGCTACATATGCTGCTAGATGTATAGAAAACGCCATCCCTCCACCACGGAAACATTTCTTCGTTACCATTGGTGGCATTTACTTTTTTCTAGATACACTGCCAAACATTATCATTTCAGTGTTTTCACCGTCCCAAATCAGCTTATCAACTATCATTTTAAGGAAGGATCTTTGGGTTGGTATGTCCATTGAGTCGATACTTTCATTAAAATTAATTAATATATCCTTCATGATATCAAAATTGGTTTCTTCAGCCTGATTTTCCCCTTGAATTTCTTTAAGTTTGGCTAATCTGTCATTCAATGGATGAATCTGGTCATCTAAATCACCAATCTGATCTACCAAATATTTGGATCTAACTCTGTCTGATGTTTGGGATACACTTACCACTACATTATGAATAGAGTCTTTAATACTTTTAATATGAGCCTCTAACATATTTATCTCATCTTGAATAGCATTTTGAGCAGTCTCTATAGTTACTTTATCATTATGGATATTGTTTTGCAGTTCTGAACTTTTCATAGATGACTTTTTAATTTTATCAATAACTAACTTATCAAGGTCATTACCTCTTATATTCTTAATATCACAACGGGTTCTTTTACTTTTCTCTTTCATTTCACACATGTAATAGAAGACTTGAACACCATCTTTATCTACTCTGCCCATTTTAGGTCTCATATAGTTTCCACATTGACAAAAGAGAAGGCCTGAAAGTAAGCTAGTATTATTTTGACTTCTTCTATAGTTTTTAGATTTATTTTTATCTAATAAATTTTGAACTTTTATCCATGTATCACTAGGTACAATTGGTTTATGGGCCCCCACGGCTATAATCCACTCTGATACATCCCTAAATCGACTAGCAGCCTTTCTATCTTGCTTGGTTTTATTGTAGGCCATTATGCCATGGTCTCCATTAAATTCTGCTTCATGGGAGTAAATATCATAGTCATTTTCAATCATATAATCATACAAGGTTTTATCCGCTACTACATAAACAGGATTGGAAAGTATGGACCTAATGGAATATCTGGCAAAATCCACATCATTTTTAGTTTTAATATGATTCATGACTAAATACTGTTCTACTTTAGTCAAAGATTGAAATTCCACATATTTATCAAATATTAATTTAACTAGGTCTAATTCATCATCAAGAGGGGTAAGTTTAAACATAGTTCTTTCTTTGCCAGAAGGGTCTGAATATGAAATTTGTTTGCTATCATAACCAGTTGGAGTCATGCCCCCAAGCCACCTACCTGTTTTAGCTAGTTGAAGCATATTATCCTTTATACGTTCCGCTGCAGTTTCACGCTCTAATTGGGCAAATACAGAGGATATATAAAGCATAGCCTTTCCCATGGGTGTAGAGGTATCAAACTGTTCCTTGATGGATACAAAGGCTACTTGATTATCTTCAAGGGTTTCAAAAGTATTGGAAAAATCCATAACACTTCTGCTGATACGGTCTAATCTGTAGCATATTAACATATCAAACTTTCTCTTTTTAACATCTTTCATTAAGGATTGGAATTGAGGCCTATCAGTATTTCCACCAGAGAAACCTTCGTCTTCATATACATAAAAGTCTTCATCCTTTGCATCAAAGCGCATACCCGCATAATCTTTACACAATTGTATTTGATTTTCTATACTTTCGCCTTTTCCTGTAAATCTTGATTTTCTAGAATAAATTGCAATCTTCAAATTAATCACCCCATTAACTTATATTTACTTTAAAACTTTGGAGTATGATGCCTCTATATTAAGCCTACTAATTAAATGAAACTTTTATACACATATAGGGGACTGAAGTGTACTGTGTAATTTTCTATGGTAATGCAGTAACCATAAAGATTTTGAAAGTGATTCAGGGCCGTGTCGATAAAATTCTCTGTAACCCCTAAAAATTCTGCAAGTTCATTTCGGCTTCTAACACCTTCATTAAATGCAACTATAAAATCTTCAACACGGATTAATTTACCAACAGCCCATCTGCGAGCTTTTAACTCTTGTTTTCGATTTTCAATTATAGATTGATCTAATATATCTCCAACAGATGTGCTATAGTGTCCAAGTTCCTCTGCTAAAACACATGCTTTTTCTGCAGTGGTTTCTAAATTTTCATTAAGGGCAATAACATTATCTGCATAAAGTCCCTTAAGTCTTCCAGCTAAAGGTCGTTTAACTACTTCTACATTCTCCTTTTTAGCCTCTTCTAAAAGTTTGTTATAGTGCATTTTATCCCCCTGACCAAGATCTCTATTTTTGATCTCTCCTCATTTTTACAAATTCCTTAAACTTTTCAATATCCGCCAGTTCCTCTTCTGTAAAATCATCACCATCTAAATGAGCAGCGATAGTTTCAATACCATAAGGATTTCTAATATTGATTATACCTAGCAAATAATCTACAGATACATTAAAATATTCTGCCAGAACAGTTAGAGTTTTTGTATCTGGATTTCGCCTTCCTTGTTCATACATTCCAATGGTGCTTGCAGCAATATCTAGTAGTTTAGCCAAATCAGCTTGAGTCATTTTGCTTTCACTTCTAAGTTTTTTTAGTCGATTGCCGAACAAAGTAATCACCCTTTCTATATATAATTATAACACAATTTGTGTTGAAATGGAATATATAACACAAAACATCTTAAGAAATATATACACTACACTTAATGTGTGTTATTATGAATTTAATATACATTATAAAGATAAAATAAAAAATGCATAATTGAAGGGGGTGAGCAAGTGAAAGCAGGTATTGCATTATTTGAATTTAGGGACAATATAGGCCTAACTCAGTTGGAAATGGCTAATAAAATAGGAATTTCATTATCTTATTATTCCAAATTAGAAACTGGTGTAAGAAATCCTAGCTTTAATTTTATGACTAAATTTAAATCAATATTTCCTCATGCAGAAGTTGATATTTTTTTTAAGAGTTAACTACACGCGGGGTGTAGGGATTGAGTCAGAATCATATTAAAAGGGGTTTTCTAGGAAGATTAATTAATAATTTTAATGAAAATTTAAGGGGAGGGGAAATAATGAATGGACATCTACAAATATTTAAAAATGGGGAGTTTGGAGAAGTAAGGGTTTTAGAGAAAAATAATCAGCCCTGGTTTGTAGGAAAAGATATAGCAAAAAGTTTAGGATATAAAAATACAAGTGATGCGGTTTCAAAACATGTTGATGATGAAGATAAGGTACTCGCAAAATGCGATACCCTTGGTGGAGTTCAGGAAATGGTTATTATAAATGAAAGTGGACTATATAGTTTGATTTTAAGTTCTAAATTACCAAATGCTAAAAGATTTAAAAAATGGGTTACATCGGAAGTATTGCCTTCCATAAGAAAGCATGGTGGTTATTTAACCCCAGATAAAATTCAAGAGGTACTTCTTAATCCAGATACAATAATAAACCTTGCTATTAGACTTAAAGAAGAACAGGACTTAAACAAAAAGCAGATGCAAATTATAGGGGAGTTAAAGCCTAAGGCGGATTATATGGATAATATTTTAAAAAATAAAGCTTTAGTAACAATAACCCAAATTGCCAAGGATTATGGATTAAGTGGACAAGCCATGAATGAACTTTTACACCAGCTGAGAGTTCAATATAAACAAAGTGGCCAATGGCTTTTGTATAGAGACCACCATGGTAAAGGCTATACACATTCCCAAACCATTGCTATAGAAAGAAAAGATGGAAGTTTAGATATAAAAATGAATACGAAATGGACTCAAAAAGGAAGATTGTTTTTATACGATTTACTAAGGGAAAACCAAATACTACCTACCATAGAAAAAGATACAGCCTACCATTTGGACTATTTTAATTTTGAATAGGACAATGCCTGGAAATCATAAGCTTTAGTATTGGAGGTGGTCTAATGGCAAGAAGGCCTGGTTTAACCTTAACTATAAAAGGACTTGAAACCCAAGAAGATAAAGAATGGTTTGCAAAACATTGTGCTGAATTTTGGATGGAATACATATCAAAAACTATTAACGAATTGCCAATAAGCCACAAAAGAAAAGTAGAATTTGCTAAGGAAGTTGTTGATGAAATACATATGAATGCTAGAAAGAAGGGGAATGAATGAGAGTGGAATTATTTATAGGAAGTGTAAGGGAGTTCAGAATTTATCTAAAAACACAGAAAAAAGCCCTACTGGCGGCAACCAAATAGGGCAATAAAAAACTATTCATAACTATTATATCAAATAAGAGGAGAAATATATATGATATTTACGGATTTAATTTTAGATAATTATGAAACTGAAATACGAGTAAAAAGATCTACTTATGATATTAAATATGTTAAAGAAAAAAATATAATAATAAAATTAGATACACCTTATAATTGTGCCACCATACATTTTAATCAAAAGCAGGCAGAGGAATTACTAAAGAAATTAGAAGATATTTTAAAAGGATCCTAATCTTAAATCATAGGGATGAATTAAATATATAATAGGAGAAACAAACTAATAAAGGGCTAATCAAAGCCCTTTTAGGGAGGAAAAGTTAATGGAGAAGGTGATTTCATGGCAAGGCCTCAAAAACAAGGTTTAGACTATTTCGCGTTAGATGTAAACATGAATGATGAAGTAGAACTAATAGAGGCAGAACACGGAATAGCAGGTTTTGCAATTTTAATTAAACTATTTCAAAAAATATATGGTGAAGGTTATTTTTATCAGTGGAATGAAAAAAATCAATTACTATTTAGTAGTAGGGTGACCGTTGATAAAAGCAAACTTGAAAACATAGTTAATGATTGTATTAAATGGGGCATATTCAATGAAAAACTTTATGAAAAACATAAAATTCTAACTTCAAGAAGAATTCAGCAGCACTATATAGCAGCAGTTTATAAAAGGGTTAAGGTAGAAATAGTAGAGGAATATTTATTAATTGATATAGCTAATAAAAATAAAATAACCTTAATTCAAGTTTCGGATAACGGAAACCTAGATACATATGCTAGGGGGGATAGAGGAAACTCGGATACAAGTATGGATTCAGATATCCAAAGTACACAAAGTAAAGTAAAGAAAAGTAAAGTAAATAAAAGTATAGAATATAATATATTCCTCGAAACCTACAACAATCAAAATATTATTATCCATAATGACTTAAATCATAATATGAAAGAATCCATAAATAAAGCATTAAGTAAGGATAAAGAAGAAGATATTTTAAAAGCAATAAGAAGATATGGACAAGCCTTTAGGGATGAGGGTTATCAGTTTTGCACATATAAAATGACCTTGGATAGATTTCTAACCCAACATAGCGGTTATGTAGATTGGCTAGATGAAGGGCAGAAGTGGATTAATTATATAGATTTCAAAAATAAAGTCGAAGACAAGCCTAATGAAAATCAACAATCACAAATAAAAACAAAATTCCATTTAGCCAAAAGTAGGGGAGATAAATACACAGCAGATGAACTAGAACAATTGGTTTTAAATAATCAAAAAAGGAGGGATGAGAAGGTTCAATACGGGCAAGTTACTTCTTTATTTGATAAATGTAATATAAATTAGGGCTTGCTGGGGTGTATTAAAATAAAGATATATACCCCTAGAAGAAATAGAAGGGAGTGATTCATGTGGATGATTTAATCTATAACTACATGGCCTTGTTGGAATCGATTTTTTCAGAACATGAAAAGCTTCCAGATTTAATCTTTCAAAAATATGGACTGATGAAACTTACAGCAAAGGAAGTAAGGGAACTAGAGGCTATGGAAATGATAAGGCTTTATAAAGAGGATATGACCTTAAATGATATTGCTAGTAGATTTAACATGACAGATAGCGGGGTTTATAGAAGAATGGGGAGGTGGTTATGAAGAAAGATAAAGGACCTTCTAAAGAAGAATTTTATGAAACTATATTAAGGCTTAAGAAAGAAAGGGCTATTAGGAAAGAGGGGATATATTTAGGGTATTTGAGAGACCAGGGGATTAGGGGGAAACCTAGGAGAGTGAAGCAAGGGGAGGATAAGTTTTTTAGGAAGTATTAATATACAGGCAAAAAT
>CAYLXY010000024.1:0-12366 GCA_964387405.1 uncultured Clostridiaceae bacterium | reverse complement strand
AAATTAATTAATATTAATATAAAAAAACCGCACAACTACTATTAGAATAATCCCCTTTATTTTAGAATAAACTCTAATAAGGGGGATTGTTTCTATGAAAAAAAGAAAGTTTAAACCTTTTCAGGTTTTTTTGTTTTCACTTATGGTAATATTTATTATAGTAGGACCATTGTATTTTCTAACATATCGTCCTCAAAATACGAATTATGATAAACAAAAAGAAGAAGTTAATTGGACAGGAGTAATAAGCTTTTGGGATTATCCACGATTAGATCAAAAAACTGGAACCCAATTTGGTTGGATATATGAGAAAATCAGAGCCTTTGAAAAAGATAATCAAGGAGTATATATAAATTTTAAGCCTTTAAATTGGGAAAAGGGCCCTATCCAAGTAAATACAGCTAGTAAAATGGGTACTTTACCTGATATTGTTCCAATTGGAAGTGATTATAATATTATTGGGAAAGATATATTAGAAGCTTTAGATGAATATTTAACATCAGAAGAAATTAAAGATTTTAGGGAGAATGCTATGGAATCTGTTACTTATAATAATAAGATATATGGTATACCTTGGATGATGACAACTTATACAATGGTATTAAACCTAGATTTATTTACTGAAAAAGGTGTAAAGCCACCTGAAGATGGAAACTGGACTTACGAAGAATTTGTGGAAAAACTTCAAAAGTTGACTTTTTCTAGCAAAGAAAATAACAAAATAGATTATTATGGTTTTAATAGTTTTGTAGAACCAGGATATTATAACG
Source organism: uncultured Clostridiaceae bacterium (assembly GCA_964387405.1). Taxonomy (GTDB): domain Bacteria; phylum Bacillota; class Clostridia; order Peptostreptococcales; family Natronincolaceae; genus JAAZJW01. Next base: position 11,596 of record CAYLXY010000024.1, on the reverse strand, counting down.
TATGGGGAATATTACTTAGTGATGGTGCAAAGATTTTTAATGAAAAAAATCAATATAGTTTTAATGATGATAAAGCTTTAAGTGGACTTCAAAAGTTAATAGATCTAAAAACACAATATGAAATCACCCATCCAGACTTTGGTGTTAATAATTCTAATCAATCTTGGACTAATTTTTATAAGGATAAAAACATAGGAGTTTATCCAGTTGGTACATGGGCTTTTAATGTACTTGATGGATTACAAAAGGAAGGCACAGGATTTAACTATGGTATAGCTAAATTTCCAACAGGTAAGCTTGGAAAACCCATTACACTTAGCAATATGATTGGATCCTACGGAATGTCTAAGCAGGAAAAGGAAGACATGCAAAAAACTGAAATGATGGTTAAATTTTTAAAGTTTTTAGTAAAGGACAAATATCAGGAAGACCTTACTAGATTAGGTGTATTCCCTACTAAAAAGTCTATTGGCAACATATATGAAGATGATCCTAATATGACTATGATATACGAAGAACTTCAAAGCGCTAGTGTAATATTTGACCATCCATACTGGAAGGAAATAGATGAAATATTACAACGGGAAATACAGCAGGGGGTAATTGGAAACAAAAGTGCAGAACAGGTTTTAAAAGATGCTGAAGAAAAAATTAATATATTGGTTAATAAGCTTGCAAATTGACCTATAAGCTTTAAAAGTATATACTTTTAATTAGATAATTGGAAACAATAGTAATTATAATTGTTCTATGAACAGTAGGAGTGAATTTAATGAATAAAGTAAAAATATATGATGAATTAATTAAAGTGATTTCAAAAGATACAGTTTTAATAGATGAAGCTATGAAAAACCACACTTCTATCAGGACTGGTGGATTAGCTGATATTATGGTAATAGCAAAGTCTGTAGAAGACATTCAATTAGCTGTTGAAATTTGCAAAAAAAATAGTGTACCATATTTTATTATGGGAAATGGAAGTAATCTTATTGTAAGAGACAAAGGTATGAGATGTGTGGTTATTAAAATTGCAGATAAATTTAAAAATGTAACTATTGATGGAAATATAGTAGTTGCACAGGCAGGAATTTTACTATCAACATTATCTAAAAAAGTAATGGCGAAAAGTTTAAAAGGTTTTGAATTTGCCAATGGTATACCAGGTACTTTAGGTGGTGGAATAACCATGAATGCTGGTGCCTATGGTGGTGAGATGAAAGATCTTGTAAAAAGCGCTAAAGTACTAGATTTAGAAGGGAAAATAAAGACTTTATCACTTAAAGATTTAAAATTAGGCTATCGTACTAGTAAAATCCAAACTAATGGGTATATAGTATTAGAAGTGGAAATGGAGTTTGAAAAAGGAAATTATCAAGAAATATTGGCAATAACAAAAGATTTTACAAAAAGAAGAACTACAAAACAACCTTTGAATTTACCTAGTGCCGGAAGCGTATTCAAAAGACCACCCGGACATTTTGCAGGAAAACTAATAGAAGACAGTGGTTTAAAGGGTAAAAGAATAGGTGGAGCACAAGTATCGGAACTTCATTGTGGATTTATAGTAAATGTGGATAATGCCACTACAGAAGATGTTCTAAATTTAATCGAATTAGTTCAAAAAACAGTAAAAGACAAATGTTCTGTAGAATTACATACAGAAGTTAGAATTATTGGTGAGGAGTAAAAGAAGAATTATCCTACTCAAGAGGAGATGATAGGAATGAGATTTGTAATAATTACCGGATTATCTGGGGCTGGAAAAAGTCAGGCTATCAAGCATATGGAGGACTTTGGATTTTATTGTATAGATAATTTGCCACCTACTTTAATTCCTAAGTTTGCAGAATTATATGACCGTTCCAAAGGAACATTAGACAAAGTAGCCTTAGTAATAGATATTCGTGGGGGAATGTTTTTTGATGATCTTTTTAGTAGTTTAGAAAATTTAGAGGAACTAGGCTACAAGTACGAAATATTATTTTTAGATGCCAGTGATAGCACTTTAATTAAACGTTTTAAAGAAACTAGAAGGGCACATCCATTATTAATAGATGGCTCTATTGAGGAAGGTATTTATTTAGAGAGGGAAAAACTTAAATATTTAAAAGAAAGAGCAAATAATATTATAGATACTACTAATCTTAGATCTTCTCAACTAAGGGATGAATTGAGAAATATTTACGTAAAAGGTAATAAATCAGATAATTTAATTATTTCTATTATATCTTTTGGTTTTAAACATGGTATACCATTAGATGCAGATTTAGTTTTTGATGTTAGATTTTTACCTAATCCCTATTATATAGAAGAATTAAGAGACTTTACGGGAAATGATCTTAAAGTTAGGGATTATGTTATGAAATCTGATGTAAGTGTGGAATTTTCAAACAAACTAAATGATATGATAAGTTTTTTAATTCCACATTATATAAAGGAAGGAAAAAACCAATTAGTAATTGCTATTGGTTGTACAGGTGGAAGGCATAGATCTGTCACCATTGCTCATATACTTTTTAATTATCTTAAAGAGAAAGAATATAGAGTGCTTATGAGTAATCGAGATATAAATCTGCATAAAGAGAGGAAAGGATAGAGGCAATGAAACTAATTCATTGGTTAAGACCTGGACTTAAAATAAAAAGATGGATAATATTAGGGTTAATGGGAATGTTTTTTATATCTATTTCCTTATCTCATTATTTGCCCAGATTTATTATAATTACTAGTAATTGGTCTAGTATATTTATAGGTTTAATAGGCTTGTGCATATTGATCTTTTCTTTAAGAAAAGCAATTATTTCAATTTTAGATTTTGCATATTATCCCTCTACATTAACAGGTAAAAATGATAATAAATTAGATAGAAAAATATATGATAAAAAGATCTTATCTCGTGGACCTAAAATAGTAATAATAGGTGGTGGAACAGGTCTATCTGTATTACTTAGGGGATTAAAGCTTTTTACTTCTAATATTACAGCTATTGTAACCGTTGCAGATGATGGTGGAGGATCTGGAAAATTAAGAGAGGACTTAGGAATCTTGCCACCAGGGGACATAAGAAGCTGTATACTTGCTTTAGCAGATATGGAACCAACTATGGAAAAATTGCTTCAACATAGATTTGAAGAAGGAGACTTAAAAGGACAGAGTTTTGGAAACTTATTAATTGCTTCTATGAATGGAATAAGTGGTAATTTTGAGGAGGCCATTAAAAGGATAAGTGATGTTTTAGCTGTGACAGGGAAGGTTTTACCTGTTACACTTAAAGATATAACTTTATATGCCAAACTCGAGAATGGGAATGTTATCAAGGGAGAATCCAATATACCTATTAAAAGTCTAGAACAAAAGAGTCCTGTAGAAAGTGTATTTATAAAACCAAAAGCTGCTGAAACAGTTAAAGATGCAATAGATGCCATAGAGGAGGCAGATCTAGTACTATTAGGACCAGGTAGTTTATATACTAGTGTAATTCCTAATTTACTTGTAGGAAATATAAAAGAAAGTCTAAACAAAACTAAGGCTCTTAAAGTTTATATTACCAATGTAATGACCCAGCCAGGAGAAACAGATAAATATACAGTTTATCCCCATGTAGATGCCTTGTTAAAACATTGGGAAAATGCTTCACTGGATTATGTCATAGCAAATACTGGTACAATTAGTGATATTGTTAGTAAAAAATATGAAACAGAATATGCAGAAGTTACAAAGTTAACAGAGGAAGATAAAGAAAAGTTAAAAGCTAAAGGAATTAAATTAATAGCAGAAGATTTAATAGATATAAAAAAAGATTATGTAAGACATGATGCAATTAAACTATCGAAGATTATTGTTGATTTAGTATTAGAGTGGAAAGTTGCAAATGATAGAAATCGTATAATCGATTATTTTTATATAAGAGAACTTATAAAGAAAATCTAAAAACTCTTTTCCACTGGAAAGGAGTTTTTTTAACTATAGTAAAGATTGAAAATAAAGGTTTAATATGATAACTTATTGGTATAATACTTAACTATCTTGTTTGTAAATGGATATAATAATAAAAAAAGAGTTTGCTTTAATATAGAGGAGTGGAAAGTGTGCATGAAGAAATAAGTGCTGGTGGCGTAGTTGTTTTTGGCAATGCCATACTACTTTTAAAAAAATATAATGGAGATTGGGTACTACCCAAGGGTAAAATAGAATTAGATGAAACCCTTGAAGAAACTGCCATAAGAGAAGTTTATGAAGAAGCTTCTGTTAAGGTAGAGGTAATTAGCTATATTGGTGAAATTCATTATACATATAAGAATAATTGGGAAAAAAATAATATTGTTAATAAGACTGTCCATTGGTTTTTAATGCAATCTAGAAACATGGATAGCATACCATTAAAAGAAGAAGGATTTATTGATTCGAAGTTTATTCATATAGATAAAACTGTTGATTTAGCTAGGTATAAAGATGAAAAAGAAATTATTAGAAAGGCTATTAAGAAGTATAAGAAAACCCTATGTAATTAATAGGATACTATTTAAATTAAATTTAAAAGACAGTTAAAGGTTGTGATATTATGTCATTTTCATCCAGAACTAAAGGAGAACTTGCTAGAATTTATTCAGAAAATTCTTGTTGCCAGTTGGCAGAACTAGCAGCCCTAATTAGAATGAGTGGTACTTTACAGCTAATAGGTGGAGGACAAAAATTAAATATAAAAATGACTACAGAGAACCCTGCAATTGCAAGGAAGTTATTTAAATTATTTAAAATGTTATTTAATATAAATATTGAAGTTATGGTAAGAAGAAATCCAAGATTAAGAAAAAACAACTATTACTTAATGGTTGTAACTAGCAAAATGGGAAGTAGCGATATTTTAAAAAAGGTTGAAATATTAAAAGAAAAAGATAATTCTTTTGATATTTCCTATGAAACTCCCAGAGGATTATTAGAAAAAAGATGTTGCAGAAGATCATATTTACGAGGTGCCTTTTTAGGTGGAGGCTCAGTAAGTGACCCAGAAAAAACCTACCATTTAGAATTTGTTACTCACAGCTCAGATCATAGTGAGTCCTTAAAAGATTTAATAAATAGTTTTCAGCTAAATTCTAAAATAGTAGAACGTAAAGGAAACTATGTTATTTATTTAAAAGAAGGAGATCAAGTAGTGGATCTATTAAATATTATAGGTGCCCACAATGCATTATTAAATTTAGAAAATATAAGAATATATAAACAAATGAGAAATGATGTTAATCGTATTGTTAATTGTGAAACTGCTAATCTTGGAAAAATAGTAGATGCAGCTATTAGGCAAGTTTCAAACATAAAATATATTCAAAAGACAGTAGGCTTAGGACATTTACCTGCAAACTTACAGGAAGTCGCAGAGCTTAGATTAAGATGTCAGGATGCTAGCTTAAAAGAATTGGGGCAAATGTTAAATCCCCCCATAGGAAAGTCTGGAGTAAATCATAGACTTAGAAAAATAGAAAACATAGCAAATCAATTAAAAGGAAATAAGAAATAAAACAGAAGTTATTATTGTTATTACTATAGTAGCTTCTGTTTTATTTTGTAAGTTTTTATAGAATACTTTATAATGAAAATAAGATTTATTATAATTTTTATTAAGAAAAGAGGGTAGATAGAAAATGAGTGGTAACTTTGTTCATTTACATGTTCATACAGAATATAGTCTTTTAGATGGATTTACTGTTGTAGATAAGGTAATGGATAGAGTGGCAGAATTAGGTATGAATGCCATAGCTATTACTGATCACGGTACTATGTTTGGTATAGTTGATTTTTATAAAGCTGCTAAGAAAAAAGGAATTAAAGCTATAATTGGTTGTGAAGTATATACAGCCGCTAGAAAAATGGAGGATAAGGACCCGCAAAAAGACAAGCACCAAGGACATCTTGTATTGCTAGCTAAAAATCAAGAAGGCTATCAAAATATAATCAAATTAGTATCCAATGGATTTTTAAATGGTTTTTATTATAAACCACGGATAGATTATGAAGAACTTTCAAAGTATAGCAAAGGACTAATTGGTTTAAGTGGTTGTTTGGGTGGAGATATAAACCGACTCTTACTTCAAGATCAATATGAAATGGCCAAAAGCCTAGCATTAAAATTAAAAGATATATTTGAAGAGGATAGTTTTTATTTGGAGCTTCAAGATCATAATATGGAAGAACAGAAAAAGGTTAATCTGGACCTGATAAAGCTAGGAAAGGAAACAGGAATACCCCTAGTAGCTACTAATGATGTTCATTACATAAACAGGAAAGATGCACAGGTACATGATATTTTACTCTGCATACAAACAGGTAAAATAATAGAAGATGAAGAGCGTATGAAATTTCCTAATGATGAATTTTACTTAAAATCACCAGAAGAAATGGAAGAAATTTTTAAATCTGTTCCAGAGGCCATATCAAATACAGTAAAGATTGCTGAAAAATGTAATGTAGATTTTGATTTTGATAGAATACATTTGCCAGAATATGAAGTTCCTGATCATACATGCAAGATAGATTACTTGAAAAACATCTGCTATCAAGGCTTGCAGGATCGATATGATAGGGTAACAGATAAGTTGAAGAGTCGTTTAGAAGAAGAACTTTCTGTTATAGAAAGCATGGGTTATATAGAATATTTTCTTATAGTTTGGGACTTTATTAGATATGCAAAGGAAAATAAAATACCAGTAGGCCCAGGTAGAGGAAGTGCTGCTGGAAGTATTGTTGCATACACTTTAGGCATAACAGATATTGATCCTATTAAATATAATCTTATTTTTGAACGTTTTTTAAATCCAGAAAGAGTGTCTATGCCAGATATAGATATCGGTGCGACACGTTTGTAGTTGAAAAGACTACACACTAAATTTTTATTTAGGAGAACTAATACTCTGAGCAATTAAATGAGAAGGTAACGCTTTGAAGAATTGCCATTAATACTACGGTATGCAGTTGATTAAGTTATTATGAAACTGTTGTAAAGCCCGTTGAAGTCGGCAGAAAAGTTGCCCTAACAAGTTAAGTTGAGGAAAGGTTTAATTAACCGTAACTGATATGTCGGATGTCTAAGAAGTATATCTATGGTGAGTATCCAAAATGTGTAATGGGGACGAACTACTGATTGACTTATCGTAAATGTCGCTTATTAGAAATGATAAGAGAACCAAAATTGGTTTATCATCAGAAGGATGAGTAAGGGCAATGTTAAGAAAATCCTACAATTCTTACAGGGAATTGGGTTGATGACGGTATTTAGGTAGCACCTAAGGATATGCGGTATAGATAGGAGTATTGGAACGTGGAAAGCTTTGAACATGGAGATATAACTGTCGTTGAAATGGTTTAGGGGAAAAAGATAATCATTATTGTTTATAACCTTAATTTATCAAAGTGAGAGTAGAGCCATAGTACCTTTGAAACTATGATAATAAATAGTGGAGGGATAGGCTCAAGTCGTTTGATTAGATTAAATATTATGTTTAAAATTTGCGAATGTTCAGGTTCTTGTAAGACTAATAGAAACGAAAATCTCACTATTAAAAAAAGGAGATGATTAGTTGACTGAACAAAATATGATGAAAAGAAAAGTTTTAAGAAATAATGAATACTATGGACAACAGGAAACATTAGATGAATTGTATAAGGATTCAAAAGAAGGAAGATATTTTAATAAACTATATGAACTAATAATAGATGAAGATAACATTATGAAAGCATATAGAAATATAAAAAGAAATACTGGTAGTAAAACAAAAGGTGTAAATGGTCATACAATAAAATATTTAGAAAAGATGTCAAAAGACAAACTTATAAATATTGTAAGACAAAGGTTAAAGAATTATAAACCTAATCCTGTAAGAAGGGTGTTTATACCTAAAATTAACGGAAAGCAAAGACCATTAGGAATACCTACAATCGAAGATAGACTAATACAACGATGTATTCTTCAAATACTAGAACCTATATGCGAAGGGAAATTCCATAACTCAAGTTTTGGATTTAGACCTAATAGAAATACACATCATGCAATTGCAAGGTGTCAGCATTTAATCAATCACAGTAAAAATCATTTTGTGGTTGACGTAGATATAAAAGGGTTCTTTGACAATGTAAATCATGGAAAGTTATTAAAACAACTTTGGACAATAGGAGTAAGGGATAAAAAGGTAATAAGTATAATAAGTAAAATGCTTAAAGCTGAAATAGTAGGTGAAGGTATCCCAACAAAAGGAGTTCCACAAGGAGGCATTTTATCCCCGTTGTTAGGGAATGTAGTGTTAAATGAATTAGACTGGTGGATTTCTAACCAATGGGAAACTAAATCTACAAATCATAACTACAGACATCCAAGTTCAAAAATTGTTGCATTAAAAAAGAGTAAGTTAAAACCATGTTACATTGTAAGATATGCAGATGACTTTAAAATATTTACCGACAGTAGGACAAATGCAAAGAAATTATTCATGGCTACTAAACTTTGGCTAAAAGATAGACTTTCTTTAGAAATTAGTAATGAAAAAAGCAAAATAACCAATTTAAGGAAAAACGGTTCTGACTTCTTAGGAATAAGAATAAGAGCAGTTAAAAAAGGAACAGCGCAATTGGGGTATGTTTCTCAAAGCAAAATAGACCCTAAAAGAAAGCTTAAAATAGTTAAAGTTTATAAAAAGAAACTAAAGGATTTAAAACTAAGTCCTAGCATGGATAAAGCCAAAAAATTAAACGGATTTACATTAGGGATTCATAATTATTATAAAGTTGCAACTGATGTAAGCCAAGATTTTAACGACATAATGCATTTGATTTATGGTAAATATAAAGGACTCAAAAAGAGGAATATAATTGTTGAAAAGGGAACAAGAACTGAAGTGTTCAAGAGTTTCTATAAAGGATATAAGGGTAGTTTAGATAGGTGTTGTAATATAACATTATATCCTATATCATATATACACTTCAAAAAACCAACTCAAATTCATCCAGAGTTTACACCGTATACCGAAATTGGCCGAAGAAGAATACACAACAAACTGACCATAATAACAGCCATAGAATTAGAGCAATTAAGAAAAGGTAACTTTGGAAAACGAAGTATTGAGTATGTAGACAATAGAATATCAAGATTTGTAGGACAAAATGGGAAATGCTTTATAACTGGTATTAGATTATCAACTGATGAAGTACACTGTCATAATAAGAAACCAGTAAAATATGGTGGTAATGATGCATATGACAATTTAATTATTGTTCATAAAGAGATACACAAACTTATACATTCACCTAATAAATCCAAAATTTTACAATCATCAATGGACTGGACGGTTAAATCCAAACAAAAATTTAATCAATTAAGAAAACACGCAAATTTAGAACCGATAGATTTTAAATCAGTCGCATAATATATCTAAAAATCAAACGAGGGAACGCCGTATGAGGTGGAAAGTCTCATGTACGGTGTGGAGTGGGGGAAAAGTGGGAGATAGTATCAAACACTTACCTATCACTATATTTTTGCTATGAAAGACGGGAAGAAGTTATAGATTATGTAAAAGAAAAATATGGTGAAGATAAAGTAGCCCAGATAATTACATTTGGAACTATGGCAGCAAGGGCAGCTATAAGAGATGTTGGTCGGGTTATTAACATGCCATATAATGAAGTTGATAAAATAGCCAAACAAATTCCTTTTGCTGTAGGAATGACAATAGACAAGGCACTTGATATGAATCCAGAGTTTAAAAAATCCTATGATATGAATAAACAATCAAAACACTTAATAGATATGGCAAAGAAACTAGAAGGCTTGCCAAGACATGCATCGACTCATGCAGCAGGAGTTGTAATATCTAAAAAAGCCTTGAACGAACATGTACCTTTATATGTTCATGATGATAATACTACAACTCAATTCACTATGGGTATATTGGAAGAATTAGGTTTATTAAAAATGGATTTTCTTGGTTTAAGGACTTTAACTGTAATAAAAGATGCTTTGGAGCTTATTGAAAAGAATCATGGAATAAAAGTAGATTTTTCCAATTCAGAATATGATGATAAAAAGGTTTATGATCTAATTAGTAAAGGGGAAACCTTAGGGGTATTTCAACTTGAAAGTGCAGGGATGATTCAATTTTTAAAAGAGTTGAAACCTGATTGCTTTGAAGATATTATTGCAGGAATTTCTCTTTATCGTCCAGGCCCAATGGATTCTATACCTAAATACATTAAAAACAAGAATAATCCACATAATATTGAATATATGCATGAAAGTTTAGAGCCTATATTAGATGTAACTTACGGTTGTATGGTCTATCAGGAACAGGTCATGCAAATAGTAAGGGATTTAGGAGGATATAGTTACGGTAGATCTGATCTTGTAAGACGTGCAATGGGTAAAAAAGATATGGATGTAATGGAAAAAGAGAGAAAAAATTTTATATATGGAATAAGCAAGGATGAAGGTCAAGTGGAAGTTCCAGGATGCATAAGAAATGGTGTGCCAGAGCATATTGCCAATAGAATTTATGATGAAATGCTAGACTTTGCTAACTATGCTTTCAACAAATCTCATGGTGCTGCTTATGCAGTATTAGCATACGAAACAGCCTACTTAAAAAGCCACTATAAGGTGGAATTTATGGCAGCTCTTATGACTAGTGTTATAGGAAATTCATCTAAAATAGTACAGTATATTCAAGACTGTAAAAGACAAAAAATAGAAATATTAGCTCCAAATATTAACAAGAGTTTTAGTAAATTTATGGTTGAAGATGGGAGCATAAGATTTGCCCTAGGTGCTGTTAAAAATGTAGGCATGGGAACCATAGATAACTTAGTTAAAGTTAGGGAGGCTGAAGGTGAATTTACCAGTTTTTTAGACTTTTGTCAAAGGATGGAATCTAAAGATTTAAACAAAAGAGCCGTAGAGAGTTTAATAAAATGTGGAGCCCTAGATGGCTTAGGTGGAAATCGTGCCCAATTACTTTCAAGTTACGAAACAATTATTGATAGTATTCAACAAGAAAAGCGAAGAAAAATACAAGGACAAATAGATCTTTTTCAAATAAATAATGAAATAGATCTTTCCATAAATCAATTTAATTTTCCTAATATACAAGAATTTAATGAGAAAGCAAGATTAAGCATGGAAAAAGAAGTTGTAGGTTTTTATATTAGTGGGCATCCTCTTAAGGAGTTTGAAAAGGAACTAGAGCATATAGTAAGCGTAAATACTAGTCAACTTTTAGAATTAAATGATAATCTAGAGGAATCTACACTAAAAGATGGACAAGATATAGTAATGGGCGGAATAATCATAAATGTAAATGTTAAAATAACAAGACATGGTCAAATGATGGCCTTTGTAATTTTAGAGGATTTATTTGGAAGTGTAGAATGTGTTATTTTTCCAAGAACTTTTACAAAATATAATAGTCTTATACATGATGAAAGCTTTGTAGTCTTAGAAGGGAAATTAAGTCTTAGGGAAGAAGAGCAAGCTAAAATCCTAGTTAATACAATGAGTCCTTTACTAAAGACTTCACATAGAGAGTTAAAAGATTTGAATAGAAAAAGAGGCAAG
>CAYLXY010000023.1:0-12528 GCA_964387405.1 uncultured Clostridiaceae bacterium | reverse complement strand
TTATACAAATCATATATAATTTTTAAGTAAAATATTTTATAAGTGATGAAAAAACTAATAAAAGGGTATTAATAAAGATAGTAAGATTTTTATTATCTTTATTTAAAATTAATATAATATTTTAAATTTCATACAAAATTTGAAGGAGATGAAGATATGTGTATTTTAAAAAATGCTATTGACAGAGTAAATAAAAGAAAAAGAAATGAAAGTGCTAGAAATTTAACAAAAATAGCAACAATAGGTGCTATAGCAGGTGCTATTTCAGCTTTAGTTATTACTATAAAAAATGATACAATACAAGGCTCTATTATGGATTCTAAAGAAAATATTAGAAAAAAAGCCTCTAAGGCTATAGCAAGAAGTAAGGATAATGTATATGAAGTCAAGTATAATCTGAAAGATAAAAAAGAAAATGTAGAAGACTATTTTAAGGAGGGAAAAGATATAATATTGGACACTAGGGGAGAAATAGTAAGTGATCTTAAGAGAGGTAAAAACAGGTTAAAAAAATCAAATAAAAATATTTTTTAATTTCTTCTATAATAATCTATACCCCTCATCCTGATTGGATAAGGGGTATTTTTATCTTACCTTATTTATTTGTTTCATCTATTTGCTCTAGCTTCTATCTCCTTATAGGGTTCCTTGACTCTTCTTTATAAATATCATTTTTAAGTATATCTGTTAAACCTAGGGGGTTGTCAACAATAAACTTTGCCCTAAAAAATATACTTCCCTTTATTTGTGATATATTTCTATTATATTGTATTTGTCTTGGAATTTCTAGAGGATTACCCCAAGGTGTACTCCCTGCTTCTACCTTATGTGCTGCATGTCCTATATACAAGTCAACCTTATGACCCTTTGTAATGTCTACCCACCAATCAGTAACTTCAGCATAGTCCGCTCTATCATAACCAAAATTCCAATATACTTGTGGTGCAATATAATCTAACCAGCCTTTTTCGATCCAGTATTTACTATCAGCATGTAAACTATCATAACTTGTAACTGCTCCTTTAGTATCAGAGCCTTCTGGATCATCAGATTTATTGCGCCATATACCAAAGGGACTTACTCCAAATTTAACATTCTTTTTTTCCTCTTTGATTGATTGATATAGGTCTTTTATAAATTCGTTTATATTATTCCTTCTCCACTGATCTTTTGTTTCTTCATCAGTTCTTTTATTGGCTTTATATAAGTCAGTATCTGGAAAATCTATATCTTTCTCTGGATATGGATAAAAATAGTCATCCAAGTGAACTCCATCTATATCATAATCCCTTACAACTTCTAGTATACTATCTATTACAAACTGTCTAACTTCTCTTATACCTGGATTATAGTATAATCTATTTCCATAAGATACTAGCCAATCTGGATTTTTTCTAGCTGGATGGTCTTCAGATAACTCCCCCATATCTCCCCTGACACTTACCCTATAAGGATTAAACCAAGCATGAAATTCCATATTTCTTTTATGAGTTTCTTCTATCATGAAAGATAGTGGATTATAAGCTGGATCCTGTCCCTGTATTCCTGTCAAATATTCAGACCAAGGCCCATAATCAGAAGGATAAAAAGTATCTCCACTAGGCTTTATCTGTACAATTACTGCATTTAGTCCTGCTTCTTTTAATCCATCTAATAAATATATAAATTCTTGTTTTTGTTCTCTTTCCTTTAAGCCTTTTTGTGATGGCCAATCTAAATTATATACAGTAGATATCCAAGCTGCTCTAAATTCTCTTCCTGAAATTATAGTGGATATATCTGAGTTCTCTTTTATAAATATTGAATTTTCACCACCGCCACGAACAACTAATCTACCAGTAACTTTAACATTGTCTAATATAACTTCTCCGTCCCCAACACCATCTCCAATAATCAAATCTCCATCTATTATTGAATTTATAAGAGTAACACCTGCTTTATTTATCATTATATTACCTTTTTTTCTAACTGATATAGTCCCTTCTCTTTGAATATATTGTTTTAAAATATTATCAAAAATTTGAGCAAATTCTGCTCTTGTAATTTTACCTGTTGGATTTAATATCCCACCCGAGCCTTCAACATATCCAGCATTTACAAGGGCATAAACCTCTTCCTTTGCCCAGTTAGCTAAATCATTTATATCTGTAAATGATTTATTTATTACAGCTGATGGTTCTAATTTTAAGGCTCTAGTAATAATAACAAAAACTTCTTGCCGACTTATAAAATCATTTGGACTCAACTTTCCAGCGTCTCCCTTTATAACTCCCATTTTATATGCCTTAGCCATGTGGTCTGCAAACCAATCATCAGCTTTAACATCTATAAATCCTTTTAAATCTCCCTTAGCTGTGGCTCCAAATGCACGACTAATAACTGTTGCCATTTGTGCCCTTGTCAAATTGTCATTTGGCAAGATCTTACCATCTGTTCCTTGCAATAATCCATTTGCTACTGCATTTTCAAGCGCAGCAGTGGACCAGTTATTCGGCATATCAGGAAATGTAGACTCTCCACCTTTTTCTGCTGCAATAGGTATAATAAATAACATACTAAGTATCATTATTATTAGCCATACACCTAAAAGCCTTGTCCCCCTTCTCATGATATATCTTCCCCCTTTTGAATTATAATTCAATTGCTAAACTAACTTTCAATTTATTAATACATTTGCACAGTTATGTATAAAGCCAGCCCATAGCTTAAATTATAATTTCTAATACATAAGAAGTCAATTAAAACCCGTACTTTTAAACCTGCATCTTTATAGGTGATTTGTATTATTATAGCATATTTATTATATCTTTTATAAAGAGCTTTTAAAATAAAAATACAAACCCTAAAAAACAATATATTAGTTTCTTAGACTTTGATTTGTTTTTATAATTCATTGAATAAAAATGCCATATTGGCAACTTTTTTTGTCAATATGGCTAATTTTCAATTAAATTATATTCTTCTATCTTCCTATATAGGGTCCTTAGTCCTATATTTAGTATATTTGCAGCTTCTGGTTTATTCCAATCACATACTTTTAAAACATGCTGTATATGAACCTTTTCAATTTCTTCTAATGACAGCATAGTATTTAAAGTGTTTTTGTTTGATATTATATTATCGAACATATCTTTAGGTTCAATTATCTCATTCCTTGATAAAAGAGCTCCTCTTTCAATAAAGTTTGCTAACTCTCTAACGTTTCCTGGAAAATCATACGCCAATAAAAATCCTTTTGTCTCTTTACTTAAAACCTTTTTTGTAGCTTTAGATTGTTTTAAAAAGTGTTCAGCCAATAGTATAATATCATTCCCCCTATCTCTAAGAGGAGGAACATGAATTGTTATAACACTTAATCTATAATATAAATCTTCTCGAAAGCTCCCTTGTCTAATACATTCCTCTAAATCTTTATTTGTTGCAGTTATAATTCTAACATTTGTCTTTTTAGTAATAGTTCCACCTACAGGTCTATATTCCCCTGTATCTAAAAATCTTAATAGTTTTACTTGAAGCATGCAATCCATGTCACCTATTTCATCTAAAAACAGTGTGCCACCATTAGCTAACTCTACTAATCCTTTTTTATCAAGATGGGCTCCAGTAAAAGAACCCTTTACATGTCCAAATAGCTCACTTTCTAAAAGCTCACTTGGTATAGCCCCAGCATTTATAGGTATAAATGGTTGATTGCTACGTTTACTACTATAATGTAAGGCATTAGCAACTAAATCTTTACCTGTACCACTTTCTCCCAATATAAGAGCTGGTAAAGTACTATCTGCCACTTTGTTTATAATATATTTTAACTCTTCCATAACTTCACTTTCTCCAACTATATCGCTAAACTTATTACATCTTTTAATATTTTCACTTAAATTAAAATTTTCATCTTTTAAACATTTTCTTTCCACTGCCCTTTGTAAAACAAATTCAAGTTTAGTAGGATTGACCGGCTTTGTAAGATAATCATAAGCTCCTTTTTTCATAGCTTCAATTGCTGTTTCTATTGTTCCATGACCTGTAAGCATTACTACTTCCAAATCTGGTTGAATCTTCTTACATTTTTCCAATAACTCTAATCCATCCATATTATCCATCATAATATCAAATAATGCTACATCAAATTCTTCCTCAGCTAAAACATCCAGTGCTTCTAAACTAGATGTAAATGCTCTGATATTTACACCTTTCCTTGTTAGTCTATTAGTAAGAATTTCAATAAACTTAACCTCATCATCTACAGCTATCAGTTTATATGAATCCATTTGTTTTCACCTCAGAATATGTTGACAATTTTATAATTATTTCACTACCTTTATTTAGCTCACTTTTAATATTTATAGATCCTCTTAAACGTCCAATAATTTCTTGACAAATAGAGAGCCCTAAACCTGTTCCTTTACCTATAGGTTTTGTCGTATAGAATACATCGAATATCTTTGGAATTTCATCTTTAGGGATTCCCTTTCCACTATCCTTTATTATAATATTAGTGAAATCTTTGCTACTTTCATCTCTATTTAAAGTTATGGTTAAATCTCCACCATTTGGCATAGAATCAATGGCATTAGTTAATATATTCAATAAAACCTGCTGGATTTGAGATCTTTCTCCATATATATTATAAGTTTCGGAATAATCTTTAATTACATTTAGACCTTGTTTTTTTATCCTATGACTAAGAAGATTCAATGTTTCATCTATAGTATCATTTATATTTAAATTTCCTACTTTCATTTCACTTTCCCTAGAAAAGTTCAATAAACTTTGAGTGATACTAGTACATCTTCCTATCTGATTCAATATTTCATCTAAATATTCTTTTATTATACCTTCTTTTTGTAATTTATTAATCTCCTCTTGATCTAATCTATCTGATAGATCAGTTACATAAAATCCTAAGTTATTCATAGGATTATTAATTTCATGGGCAACTCCAGCTGCTAACAAACCTATTGCTGCACTCTTCTCTGCTTGAATAATCAACTTTTCATTTTCTTTTCTTTTTTTGATTTCCACTATCATACCATTAAAAGCTTCTATTACTCTTCCTAACTCATCATTACTTTTATAAGGTATTCTATAACTATAATTAGCAAGATTTACTTGATTAACACCTAGTAATAAAGCTTTTATAGGTTGTATAAACTTATTAATAAAAATAGTACCTATAGCTAATATAATTATAATTATTCCTAAAATAGTTATATTGGTATTAAATATTATCTTTTCTAAATTTCTATGAGAATATTTTATTGGTTGTTCTACAACAACTCCCCAATTAACAGATGGTATCAATCCATATACCCCCAGAACCTTCTCACCTGTGTAAGTATTGTAAATAATTGTCTTAAATTCCTGGCTTATAGGTTCATGACCTATACCTTTCTTTAATAGAATTAACTCCTTAACTCCTTGACTTTCTAAAACATCCTGTTTTCTTAGAACCTGACTAAAGTCAGAATGTCCAAATAGAGACCCTTCTTCATCCACAAGCATTAAGTAGGCACCTTCTGGAAAACTATTTGCACTAATTTCCTTCATAACACCTCTTAAATTTATTTTAGCAATTATGGCACCAGAAAACTTGTCTCCCCTTGTAATGACAGGTATTCCTAAATCAAAAACTATATTATTACTATTATTTTTTTTATCCATATTTGGTTTTCCTATAAAAACTTCTCCTAGCTTTAAAACTCTAAAATCATATGTATTGTATATATTATTTAATTCATTTCTTCCAACAGTATATCTTTTCGATATTTTATTTGTCTCTTCACCTTGAGTAGATATTGTTTTTATTTCCTCTAAATATGGAAATGTTTTTAACAATCCATATAATAATTCTTCTCTAGACTTTAAATCTCCATTAATTAATGTATCATTATTAATTAATGCTACTACTTCCATTGAGTATTGTAGATTTTTTACTAATTCAACAACACTATTTGATGCTTTATTAGCTATAAGTGAATGTTGTTTATGTATAGCATCTTCAACTTCATTTTTTAAAGCCTTTTTATAGTAACTTCCAAAGACTAATAGTGGAACTATTGATATAAAAAACATCATCATATAAAGTTTTACTTTAAAACTACTATTCCATTTAATTTTATTAGTTGTTTTCATATTCCTACCTTCTACCCTGAATAAATTTATCAACAAATATTAACTCATCTTTATCAATCTTAATACCTAATAATTTAGCAGTTTCTACATTTATATGTAATTCTAAGTTTTCAGGAGTTTCAATCGGTATTTGGGTTGGGTTTTGACCCCTTAAAATATTTGCCACCATTCTAGAAGCCTGAATTCCCTCATTGTATGTAGTTATTCCATAAAAAGCTAGCATTCCTCTTTCAACCTGAAGTTCATTCACACCTAAAACTGGTAATTTACTCTCTACAATAAAATTTACAATATTATCTAATGTAGTATCTTTATACAAACTACACATTAATATGGCACCGTCTACTTTATCTTTGTTTACTTCTAATTTATCTATAATTTCTTCACCATTGTTGATTTCTTCAATTATTAACTCAACATCTAATTTATCTGCAGCTTCTAATAATACTTTAGAGCTTGGCCCAAAGGGAGTTATACTAGGATTATATAGTACAAGTACTTTATTAGTATGGGGTACTAGTTTTTTAAGATATTCAATTCTCTTGCCTGATAATCGTACATAATGGCTATCAATTCCTGTTATATTATAATATGGTTCTATATTATCTTTTATTAATCCTAATTCAACACTACAACCTACACCAATGAATACTATTGGTATATTTTTATCTCCTATAGCATCTTTTGCTGCAAGTGACTCCTGAATTCCTGTAGTTACAATAATATCAACATCTTCTTCAATTAATTCTTTTGTCAAATCTTCTAAGAGTGACACATCCTCTTTTGCATTTTTAATTATTGTTTGAATCTCACCATCTTGAAAATTATATTGTTTCAAACCTTTTTCTAAACCTTCAATTTTTTTTATTCTATTGTCAGATACTACAAGTACACCTATTTTATATCTTTCTTGCTGACTCATAGATCTTATAGTGTTTATTTTAATAAGGTAAATTGTAGCTAAAACAATTAATAGGAGCAATATATAAACTTTGTTTTTTCTTCTCATAATATTTTTCCACCTTTAGATATTTTATAATCTACTTATAATAGTATTGCATTTTTAAAAACCTGTCAATACAACAAAAATGAGGACTTATGAAAGTCCTCATTTTGATTAACTAATCTCTTCTCCCACCTCTAAATACTTCTTTTGGTTTCTCTGTTTTATTGAGTTTATCCAATCCAATATATTTAACACTTAAGTCAAGTCCTAATTCTTCTTTTAAACCTAATATCTTATCTTTTGCTATTAATTTACTAACTTGACTATTAGGATCATTTAAATCTCCAAAAATTCTCGCATGTGATACACAAGTAGCAACACATGATGGCATTAAACCAGCCTCTGCCCTTTGTATACAAAAAGTACATTTATTAACTTTGTTAGTATCTGCTTTTAAGTATCTAGCCTCATATGGACATGCAGTAATACATGCTCCACAACCTATACACTTCTCTTCATCTACTACAACAATTCCTCCATCAACTGCATATGTAGCATCTACTGGACATACAGGGATACATGGTGCATCCTTACAATGATTGCATAATTTAGGCAATTTAGCCTTTGCTACATTTGGGTATTCTCCTGTATCCCACTCCTCAACCCATGTATTAAAGCATCCTTCTGGAACTTCGTTTTCCATCTTACAACTAACAGTGCAAGCATGGCAACCTATACAAAGCTCAAGATCAACAATCATTCCATATCTTTTTTCAGAACCTGCCATTTAAAACACCTCTCAATTTTTCTTATTGTCCACATATATATTCAAGATCTAAATTTATCCATAAAGAAGATAATTTAACTAAATAACTATACAATCCTTTTCCTTTTCCTACTACTAACTTTGCATAATCATCAACCCAGGTTGATAAATGATCTTCTAAAAACTGTCTTTGAATATTATTCCAATTATTTGCAAACTGTTGATTTCTATTTTTTAAAGATATAAATTCATTATTTGCCATAAAGGTCATAAATGCCATTTCAAATGCAATATGATCCGGGAAAGTATTATCCTTTAATGGTGCAAACATATTTAATTTGTTGGGTTCAAATTCTACCATTTGATAGCATGCTTCTACATGAAAAGTCTCCTTGCTATCTAATTTTCCGTACTTCACTTCCTTACTATCTTTAATCATATTTCTAATTGCAGCTTCAAAAGGTGGTACATACAAGGATGATGAACTTACAAAAAACCTATCGTAATATTCTTGCTTTAAGTCATCCAGTTTCATATCTTTCATAAAACTTATATCTTCATCCATTAAATCCTTAAATAACCCACTTGCATCTTCTAAAGCTGCAAGTAACTTTTTATCCGGTTCATTCATCAGTGCATAAGATAATAAATCATATGTTTTATATCTTTTTTCTGCTATGTTTGTTTTTTTCTGCATTTTTTCACTCCTAGACCTTTTCTATACGATAAGCTCCACCATTTCTTCCAGGTCCTCCAGTTGAAGCCTCACTAATACCAAATAACTTGCTTACTTTAGGATCAAATAAATTCATTAAATGAACTCCTGCTCCCTTTGCTTCACTACCTTCAACTGTTTTACCATCAACACTATATGATTCCGCTCCATATTCCCAGTGTCCATATCCAAAAGCAATTCCTATTGTACCCTTTGCAATGCCTTTACGTACTAGTGCATATCCTATAAATTCTCCACCACTAGCAAGCATAACTTTAATTTTATCATTTGTAGATATACCTAATTCTTTGCCATCATCACTGTTTATTTCTACAAAATTGTGTTTACTAATATCTCTCAGCGTAGAACTGTTAGATAACAAACTAATACTTCTAAATTTGGGTTTATAGTTTGCTGCTTTAAATGGCCATTCACTTTCTGGATAGATATCAGAAACTAATGTACCATCTTGGAATGATTCTGGATTCCATGCTGCAACACCATTATAATATTTACCTGTTAAGGAGTTTTTACCTATTGCATACTGCTCAATATAAAAATTTATACTGCCGTCATAGGTGTACTTTCTATTTTCCCCATCAAATCCAGCTCCATAGTCTTGAAATCTTCCACCACGGGAAATTACATTTAATACCTTAGGCCATTCCTCAGATTTTAAAATTTCTTCCCACTGTTTTGTAGCATTTTCTAAATCTTGTATAGCAATTTCTTCCTTAGTAATATCTGCTACTGGTTCATCATCATAAGCTACATTAGCAATACCCCTTAAAAAGAAGTCTTCTCTTGAATTAAGTGGTAATAATTTTCCGTCCTTATCAGGTATTGCATTTTTACCAAATCCTGGTAATTTAAGCTTCTTTGCTACATCAATTATAAAAGTTTCAAAAGATGTATGTCTTCCATCTGGCAATTTAGGTGTTGCTGGTTCAACAACTGGCCATCTTAATCCAATACCTTTACCTGAGAAATTACCTTCTATATTTGGAAGTCCCCAGCTCTCATATGGTGTAGTATCAGGAATTATATAATCAGCAAGTCCTGCTACTTCACCCATATAACAATCACAAGATATTATTAAAGGAACTATTTCTGGTTTCTTTAATTCATTCAATACTTCTTCTCTAGAAGCGGCTGGTACAGCTAATAATGGATTTGCCATCCAGTTGAACATTATTTTTATTTGATAGGGATATTTATTTATCATAGAAAATATAGCTTGGTTATCAGATGCACTTCCTACTGGATGCCACGGCATAGTTGATGGATATGGATTTTGTCCTGCATCAACTTTTCTCTTATATTCTGAAGTATCTTCGTATCTAATTCCAGTACGGCTTACTCTTAATCCAGAAACTTTTGTTGCATTTGGAACTTCATTTATTTTATATCTGGGTCCTCCACCAAAAGCTGCATAACTAACTCTTCTAGTTATAGCTCCACCTTTTTTATTTGCAGATCCTACTAAAGCTCCAAGTATATAATGAATTAATGTAATGTCAGTACCATTTGCTGTAGCAGTACTACCCATTCCATCTGCAGCAGCTTTTGTTCCATGAGATGTAAATTCCTTAGCAATTTCTTCAATAATATCTACTGAAATTCCACATACTTTTGAATATTGATCTAAAGTATACTTATATGCAGATTCTTTTAATATTAAAAAAGATGTTTTTACTGAAATTTCATTACCCTTGCCATCTTTAACCTTACCTTCAAAATATAGGTCTGCTTTATTTGATTTGTTATATTTTCTAGGTTCCTTTGTTCCTGCATCTATAACTATAAAGGCATCTTTTTCATCTTTTTCTAAATCCATACCTAAATCTTCAGCCCTAAGCATTTTACGATTATTTGGATGTTTCTCATCTATAATAACCAGTTGAGCTGCATTGGTCCAACTCATAAATCCTTTAGCTTTTGCAGCATCTAGATTTGGACATGTTAGGAAAACTTCATTATATTTTTTATTATCAATAATATATTGTATTAGTCCCATACCAAATGCATTATCAGTCGTTGGCTTTATAGGTATCCATCTTGAATTATCTATTGTTGGATTTATAGTTCCTCCTGCCATAACAGGATCTATTATATCTATTTTTAAATTTCCTTCTTTTAATTTTTTTGCGGCCTGTCTACCTATTGCTTGCATAGGTTTACCACTATGACCTGGATATGCCCCCATATATAGGATATATTCTGCATTATTAATATCTGGTCTTAAATTTTGTCCACTAGCTACTACCTGACCCGCAGGTGTTTTTGAGCCACCTCAGGAGTAACCATGGCTATAATTATTTGGAGTTCCAAATGCACTATAAAATCTTCCTCCAAATGCTGTTCTACCATCTCCTCGACCTCCAAAACCTGCAAGTTGATTTGCTTTTGGTCCGTATTCTGGGTTTTTACTATCGATTAAAGTTTCCAAATCTCTTACTTGTCTAAAGCCTTCAATATCATGATTTTCTCCTATATCTTTAAATAGCTTACCACCTTCAACAGTCTCATTAACTGCTTCGTCCCATGTTATAGGCTTCCATTTTCCTTCACCTCTACCACTAGTTCTTTTCAGTGGAACTAATATTCTCATAGGATCATAATGACTTTCCAAAGTTGCATTTCCTCTAGCACATAAAGTACCTCTATGTATATTTCCTTTATCCTTATATCCACTAAATGCAAGGTAGCCCTCTGTCAATGGTTCTGTAAATGATACATGAGGTTCTGCATTAGTAGGGTTATAGGGATTTCCATATGCTTTTAGAATTTTACCAGTAGTCTTGTCTATCTTAACACGATTACCACAAGAGCTATAACATCCTAAACAAGCACTATGTCTCATTAATATATCTTCATCAATTTCTACTTTACCAGTTTTTAAATCAACTCTAGCTTCTGGCTTTTTACCTCCAAAACTTGATGGTTGAGGAAAATCTGTAGGTGCATCAACTTCTTCATCTTTAGAACAACCTATAGTTAATCCAGTAGCAGTAATTGCTCCAATTCCACCAATTATTTTTAAAAATGTACGTCTTGCCAATGTATATTTTTTCATTGTCATCCCTCCTCTTATATAATATGCTGCAAGAATCATGCCATAGTAAGAGAAATCCTATAAAATATTTATTGAATGTCTAAAAATCTAGTCTTTGTGTTATATTTTTAACTATTAATCAGTTTCAAGAAGTAGAATAGATATATACTTATATGCCAAAAGGGCAATAACTTTGCCATTATGACAAAATTATTACCCTTTTCTATTAAAAGCTTTCTTTCCAATACATGAAGGACATGTATCTATTTCTTCCTTATATGAATTATATTCCTTATTGCATATTGTACAATTCATTGTATCTTTTTTAAATATTTGTCTTTGCATTAATTTTATGTTTTCTTTAACTACTATAGCTTTAGTAGGACAAATATCTTCACATAATTTACATCCACTACATAAATCCAATCTTTCTTCTAAAACATCTTCTTTTGTATTCCATACTTTTTCAGGACATAATTTTTCACAAGCCCTACATTGAATACATTTATTAGGATCTGTCTCTATATCAAATACAGATAATTTATCTTTATTATTACTATTCCATTTTTCTAATATTTTTGAAATAGAATACCAAGCCTGATCTCTAGATGCAGGAGGCGCTACTTCAGATGTTTTACTATAAAAATCCTTAGCTATTTGTTTAAAAAATCCTCTTCTATCAATTTCAGCATTTGATTTTAACTTGTCAATGTCTTTAATATCAATTATTAAAGATTCCACATCCTTGTTTTCTATGGACATTAAGTCTTTGTTTAATTTAGATAGTATTTCATTTGTTTTTATTAATTCTTCATCTAAATTTGAAGTTTTGCTGCAATCAGAACATTTGTCTAAATTTGTATGAATTTCTCTATAACCAAGTTCTGCAGCTTCATCATAACTTGGAGCAGTGG
>CAYLXY010000022.1:0-12597 GCA_964387405.1 uncultured Clostridiaceae bacterium | reverse complement strand
TTGTAAAATAAGTTCTTACTTCTTCAATACTTTTTTTATTCACAGAAATTGTTAAAAACTTTTCTTGTGTGATACCATTAGCACCTGTTGCTTTATCTAAAAGCATTTTATTATATTCTTTTCTAAACTCATCTAAATCATCATCTGCTAATGGCTATATAACTAGAAAGTGCATATCTATTAACCTCTATACTATAACTATTTTATATAAATAATAATAATAATATATATTTAAATAAGTATAGATTCACCCTTATTAGATATGCACTAATAATATTTATGATGTTATGAGTTTACGATTAAAGCTATTTATTAGTATTTAAGTTAGAAGCATTTATATTGGAAGTCCTAAGGAATTGATGACAATGGAAGTATAAAACTACAGATGAAATTGTAAAGGAGTTGGATTTATGGAAAGTTTAAAGGCTAAAGATACTTGGGTTTTATGGCAGAAGGAAGTTGTAGGTGACCGCTCTACTAAGGTTCCCTATTCAACTGATGGTATGAAGTGTGGTACTAATTTAAAGTATAAGGATAAGTGGAAAAATTATGAAACTGTACTTGCAGCTTATAATGATGGGGATTATTCAGGTATAGGTTTTGTTATTCCAAAGGGCCTTGTAATGATTGATATTGATGGTATGGAAGCTAATAACCCTTTTGTTAGGGAGATTATGGATTTCCTTGCCAGCTATGCTGAGGTGTCTCCTAGTGGTAAGGGAGTTCATATTCTAGCTTATGTGGATGTCGATAAGCTTCCTCAGTTAAAGGGAAAGTTAGATCCAATATACTATACTAAGAATCCACACAATTCTATGGAAGTTTACTTTGGTGGACTTACTAATCGTTATGGAACTTATACTGGTGAATGTGTAAATAATATGCCTATTGAGGATATTAGTGATAGGGTTATAGATTTTCTAGATATTTATATGAAAAGGGATAATTTTAAAGCTAAATTTGATAATAATGATTTTGCTGACTTTGATATTATAGCTACTGCTAGAGGGGCTAAGAATAAGGAAAAGTTTATCTCTCTTTTTGATGAGGGTGATATTTCTGCTTATGCTAGTCACTCTGAAGCTGACCAGGCACTATGTAATATTCTAGCCTTTTATACTGGTGGGGATAAGGAAAAGATAGATTCTTTGTTTAGAAGCTCTAAGCTATATAGGGATAAGTGGGATAGGGATGATTATAGGGAGTCCACTATAGATAATGCCATTAAGGGATGTAATGGTAACTTCTATTTAAGTGGTGAGAATCTTCCTCCCTATCTGTACTTTAACCCTAATACTAATAAGCTAAAGGTTAACTGCCCTGCTCTTGCTGATTATATTAAGTCTCATCTAGATTATATCACAGTTAGGGACAGCGACAAAAGCTATTCTTTCAGGTATTTATATGAGGATGGCTGCTATAGATTATATCCAGATGATTATTTTAAAGGTCTTATTAGGGAATATATTACCCAGTATGATAAAAATATTTTAACTATGAGAGATGTTAATGAGGTCTTTAATATTTTAACTACTGATCTGGAATTTATAAGTCCTTCAGCCTTAAATGCAGATGAAAGACATGTGAACTTTAAAAATGGAATATTAAGACTGAGTGATATGAAGCTTCTTCCTCATAGTACAGATGTCTTATCTACTATTCAGCTTCCATCTAACTGGCTAGAGGGTCCTGTTTATACACCTGTTTTTGACTCTTTTATGGATACTCTAACTAGAGGTGATAAGGCGGTTCAGAAATTGCTGCTAGAGTTTATGGGTGCAACCTTATCTAATGTTAAAGGCCACAGAATGAAAAAGGCTTTGTTTATGGTAGGGCCTGGGGATACTGGTAAGTCTCAAATTAGAAGGCTAACTGAAATACTTTTAGGTGATGGGAATTATGTAGGTATTGACCTTAGCCAGATGGAAGCTAAGTTTGGTACTTCTAATTTGTTTCTTAAGAGATTGGCTGGAAGTGCTGATATGAGTTATCTTAGCTTACAGGAGATTAAAGTTTTAAAGATGGCCACAGGTGGAGATACTATGTTTTGTGAGTTAAAGGGTAAGGATGGCTTTAGCTTTGTCTTCCAGGGCCTATTATGGTTTTGTATGAATAGGCTGCCTAAGTTTGGTGGAGATAATGGTGCTTGGGTTTATGATAGGCTTATAATAGTTAAGTGCGATAATGTGATTCCAAAGGAGAAGCAGGATAAGACTTTACTGGACAAGCTTTTATTAGAAAGAGAAGGCATTATTAATAAATGTATGTATGCTCTTAAGGGAGTAATAGATAATGGCTATGTATTTTCAGAGCCTGATAGTGTTATTCAAAATAGAGAGGAATATAGAGGCCACAATAGTACTGTAATTTCCTTCTATCTGGAGTGTACAGAAAAAAGACCTGGTGGAAAGATTATAGACGGATGCACTACTGGTAAGGTTTATGATGTATATAGGGCCTGGTGTGTAAATAATAATCATGGATATGCTAAGACTGCCAGGGAGTTTAGAGATGAGCTATCTGAGCACCTAGGCTTTCCTTATGCTGATTTGGTTACAAGGCGTGGGCAAGGTGGTAGTTACTTTAGAAGTTTCACACTTACTGATGATGCTAAGGAAACTTATAAAGGGGCTTATGGCTATGATGAAACTGAATTTTTAAGTAATGTTAAATAGTTTATAATAATCAGGTGACAGAGGTGATAGCGTGGTGACAGTAAAACCACAGTGCTGTCACCTCTTTTGTTTAAGTCTATATGCGGCTTACAAGGGTTTTAGTGACTCTAGTGACACTACTTTTAAGTGTCTATAGAAATATAAATAGTGGTATATACATATATACATATATATTATTATATATATAGACATCTCGATTTGCTGTCACTTCTGTCACTAGATAGGTGTGGACCTATTGCTATTACTGGCTTTTAGTCTAGTGACAGTACTCCATTTTCAGGCAAAAGTGCTGTCACTAAATTAGTTAGTACTGTCACTAAATATAGTTTATGAGAATTATTGTGGTTATTAGAGCAGCTGCTTGATAGGTGAAAGTTATAATACTAGATTGGGATTAGGGTTATAAGAATTAATGGCAGATGTAGTTCATATGTAAGAACCAAAATTGCTGGTGGCTGTGAATCTATATATGTCATCATAAATAATTATAGTGGCTATGAACTTATAGGTAATCAAAAGGAATTGGTGTTGGTGGCAGATGTAGTTTATGTTGCATCACAAATATTAGAATTGATGAGTATTAAGACCTGTAAAAGTTGAATGATATATTTTCAGAGCCTAGTAGGTCTTTTAAGGCGTTTTACTCCCTACCTATATAACAGGGTCAGTTTAGGGGCATAATAGTTTCTACCTATCTATATGGGCTTTGAAACACTATGTAGTAGACGCCCTAAGTAGTGGTTAGGTCTGGTCAGTTTATAGATGTGGATATTATAATTAGGCTCTAACCCACACTACTATATTTAGATATTGGCTCATATGCCAGATATCCTTGAATTACTCTGGAATAGCTAGATTAATGGCCCTCACAAAGGCCCTGTAAGCCCTTTTTAGCTAGGCCCTTGGGCAATTGGACCTATGCTTTTATTCTAAAGCCTGTGTCCGCCTTAGTATAATGGCTTTATAGCCCGTATTTATGGAGTATTATAGGATGTAACTTCTGCCCCTCTTTTAAAAGCAAGAATCACAGAGCTTACAGGCTTAGAGCTGCATACCCCCACCCCGTAATTACGCGAAATCTCGTGTTTGGGCCCCACCCCGCTGTCCGAAACGTTCACCAGGGGTAATCATACCCGCCCTAGGGCCTAACTGTTCAGGTATAGCTTAAGGCTTCCCAGGGCTATTTAATATGGTGGGTTGATAGCTTTGTGGTAATAGTTTATATTACTTTAAATCCCAATCTGGTTTGTAATGAATAGAGTTTATTAAAGCAACTGAATCTTCAGACTCCCCTATTAAAATATGAGCTTTCCCATCTCTAAAAATAAAGGTTCCAGGCGGTTGCTTGCTTTCCTCTTCTGTAAGTTCTATTTCAGGATCATAATTAATTTCTATATCACTATATCTGAAAATATCATCCCATTCAGCAAAGTCTATAAAGTTATTTTTTAAAATCCTCTCTACTATAAGTTCTGCATCTTGTAACACAATTTCATAGTCGTATCTATATAAAAGCCTTATAGATTCTAATGATTTTCCTGATTCTTTGTTAATAAAAGTTTGATTAAATACAATAGATATCTGAAATGTTTCATTCTCTATTATGTGGTAAATTCTTACTCCCATAACAGGTAATGACTCTACTACTTTCTTATCCAAATTCCAGCCTTTATAGGTGTTTTTTATCTTTTTCAAAAAATATAGATTTGAGATGTCACAATTAAACCCATCATTATCTAAGTGCTCTATAATATAATCAGCTTCATAGTATTTTGCTCTCATATCTTCTCCAAAATAATAATCAAATACAATCTGATGTAAACTTTTTTTGTACTCATTTGAATATAAATACTTATAATCTTCAATTGCTTTCTTTGTTTGTGGAACACGAAATCTAGCATTTTTTATTATCTCTAGTAAATCCTCTTCATAGTTAGCAAACGCTAATTTCTTGGTTCCTTCTATATTAATTGAAATTTTATTATTATATACTCCT
Source organism: uncultured Clostridiaceae bacterium (assembly GCA_964387405.1). Taxonomy (GTDB): domain Bacteria; phylum Bacillota; class Clostridia; order Peptostreptococcales; family Natronincolaceae; genus JAAZJW01. The sequence goes on along the minus strand of CAYLXY010000022.1, from coordinate 7,926 downwards.
AAATGAACTCCTTCACTTATTTTCAAGTTCTCAATTTTTAAGTCACCCATAAGACTTCCTCCCTAATATAGTTTATAGCTCTGATCTTTATTAAACATCTAACTGATATAATTAATAACTTTTTCAGTCACTAATTACAGATACCATAATAACTATCTAATACCTCATACCTCTAGCCTATGATGGCTGAGTGGGTTCCCTATCTAATAGCTCTACCTCTTTTACTAATTCCTGGACCCTTTCGTCAATACTCTGAATTTCCTTTTCTGTTAAGTCTTCCTCTATAACTCTTTGAGCCAGTCCTTTCATCTTTAGCAGCTTGTTCTCTATCATATCTAATATCTGCATTCTAAGATTAACCTTCTCTAGTTGCTCTTCCATTTGCTTTCTCCTGTTATTTTGTTCTGTCATTGCATCACCCTTTTTTATTGTTCATCACTTATTCTGTCTATTAGTCCATACCTTTCTGCTTCTAGGTTTAGGATTTCATCTATTATGTTTTTATCTATTGTAGCCTTATCACTAGAGTCAACTGCACTACTGCTTCTATCTGCAACTATTGAATCTTTTGCGAACTCATTAAATATGACCTTTTTATTGTGGAGTATAGTTAGAATTCTTTCATCCACGCTTTCTTCAGTTAATAGCCTATATACCAATACCTTTTTAGTTTGCCCCATTCTATATGATCTAGAAATTGCTTGTTCTTCAGTAGATGGTTTATATTGCGGCTCACAAAGAATTATAATGTTAGCAGATTGAATATTTAGCCCAACTCCACCAGCTGATATTTGACTAATTAATACTGAGCCTGGCTCTGATTCAGAGAAACTATCAATCATTTCCTGTCGCTTAGTATTGCTAACATCTCCAGTTATAGGTCCATACCTGCGGTCTTTAAGTGCCTTATCTATAACATCTATTACATCTCTAAAGAATGAAAATATTAGAACCTTATTACCTTCATCTCTAGCTTGATTACATATATCAATTAGTGCATTTAGTTTTGGTGAGTTTTTCTTACTTCCACCTGTCCATGCAGACCTTCTCATCTTCATAAAGTTTCTTTCTTTTATACCTTCTACATAATGGTTTAATTCACTATTTCCAAATGGAACCCAGTATTCAACTTCTTCTAAGTCTGGAAGTTCGGTTAAGACATCCTCTCTATTTCTCCTCAAATATACTGGAGCTATTTTCTCTCTAAAAGTCTTTGGCCTTATATTAAACTCACTAATATTGTTATTTAGTTTGTCCGCTATAGGTTTTTGTAGAACTGAGATAAGTTGTATCATCTCTTCTATTCTATTTTCTAGTGGTGTTCCTGACATATAGCTTATGTATTTTGCTTTTTCTCCAATAGCATATACAGCTTTAGACCTTTTTGCTTGTGGATTTTTTACATAGTGGGCTTCATCAACTACTAGCATATCTATTGAAACATCTCCATCTAAATCAAGTATTCCAGCATGTCCATAGTTTGTTATTAATACTCCACCAGATTCAAGCCACAAAGAGAGATTCTCCATACGGTCTTTTCCATGGAATTTATATGTCTTAAAGCTAGTCCACTTTTCTGTTTCCCTTTTCCAATTGGTAAGAACACTTAGTGGAGCTATGACAAGGAAGTGTTTAGAGCCATATTCCTGATGTAGATGATTCATAGCAACTAGTGCTTCTATGGTTTTACCTAGTCCCATCTCATCCCCTATTAAGGTCTTCTCCTGACTGATTATGTATTGTGCTCCAAAGTATTGATAGGCTCTTGGTGTAACTATTAATTCATTTGTATTTAACTCCACACTCTCTACTTTATCAACTAGGTCATCTGACAGGTATGTGTTTTTAAATTCTAATTTAAGATTGATGGATTTCTCTAGCATAGAATAATAAGACCCTGCATTCTTTTTAAAGTCTTCATAGAATGATATATTTTCATTGAACTCTGTTAATTCATCATACTTGGAATTTAAAGAAGATGTATCCAGTTTTGATAGTTCTTCTACCGCATTATTCACTTTATCTTTATTGCTTCTAAATAACCAGGATATGAGGGATTTCTTTTTATTAGCTAAGGATATATTGTTTTTAGTCTTTTTTATAAATGCTGCTCTATCTTTATTAAACTCTATTATTTCCTTTTCTCTTTCAGCATATTTCATCTTTTTATTAAGGGCTTTTAATAAGGCTTCTGATTTGATGTTCTCTTGGATTCGGAAATTAAGCTCATCAAATGTAGCTTTTGTTAATGCAGTAGTTGCAGCCACTATTTTCTGTGACCCTACACTCCCAATGCCTGGAAGCCTTTCAAAGTATTCTGCAGATTTATTGGAGCAATCTCCTATGTATTTAATTCCACTATTCTTTAGAGCATTGATAGGCATACCAACTTCAACGTCATTTAAACGCTCTATAGGAATTTTATTTAATAGATCATTGCCAACTACTTTTTTATATTCATCCCAAGCTCTATTAATATCACTATCAAGGCCATCAGCATTTATTTCTTTAGACTCTAAATGCTTAATCTGCTCTTTAGCCTGTTTTGTTATTTTGAATGTATCAATGTATCCCCTAATCATCTTATCCCTCATTTTGTGAATTCTAATATACAACCTTCTATGAACAATATTATAACATAACTTAAAAGCTTATAAGCCATTACTCTTATACCCAGGAACATCTAGGACAGCTCTCCAGCTTCAATTTCTGATGCCATTTAATAGATTCCACAAGTTATAAAAAAAGGACCAGTAGAAATCTCCTCCGACCCTATTAATCTTTAAAATATACCTTTAGCCATAGCTTTAACCTTAATAAATTCAACTAATAATGGTAAAGCAATTTGACTTCCCATATTTATAGATTTATTAAGAACCTTTTTTAACTTTTCTTCGTTTTGTTCATTTTCAGGTTTTTCCATTATATTTTTCATTTCATTTATAAGCTTCTCAATTTCTTCTATTTGATCTTTATTCATATCTGAGTCTCTTATAAACTCATCACTTAACTTAGTTAACGCTAAGTAAATATTACTCAGATTTTTCTCTAATGATTTCTTTATTCTTAATTCTTCTTTATCTTCTTCCTCTTCTAACTTATAGTATTGAAATAAAATCTCATCTCTATTTTCTGGTCCAACATTTTTAAAGTTTGTAGACATCTCTTTTTTCAATTCAAGTTTAGTCATTTTAGATATATCCACAATAATCTCTCCTTCCTTATTCTAAAAAAAAGAGCCATGGACTATTACATCCACGAAGAAGAGAATGAAAAAGAAGGGAGACTAGATCTTATGATCTTATCTCCCTTAGTTAATTGATACCTGAGTTCTGGGTCATTTGACCTGTCCCCGTGGCTCGCACGTGGCTCGCAAATTTACCTATCCCCAGTATTCTATTTAAGTCTAATTGCCGTACCATACATTTGCAAGTAGAAAAACTGAAAACCTGTTGTGTCTAAATCAATATCCTGTCTCATACCAATAATTGCATCTGCACCTACCATCGAGGCACGGATTTTAAGTTCTTCGACTGCTACAAAAAAGGCTTGTTCAAATTGACTTTGCCCAACACTCCATTCGCCGTATAAAACACCCCAGTCTACACGTTCTTCTGACATAATACCTTTTTGCTTGTTTTCTATGATTTGTTCACGATATTTTTTAATCAACTTACTTAGTGCACTAGAGAAAACACCTTTATTGGAAACTTGAAAATACACTGGACCTATTATTTCATAATCTTCTTTTAGATCTCCTGTTGTAACTAATATATCCTCTGACTTTACCATTAGTTTTCCCCCTATTATTTTGAATAATTAGATTTTTTTAAAAAAAGGCTCAGAAGAGTTAATCTTCTAGACTTTCTTATTTCATGTTTATCTTTTCAATCCTCTAACTTCACTCTGAATAACAAGATATTTATATCACTTTAACTTCTCAACTTTTACGATGCCACATACGGTCTTATCCTTAATTCTATTTCTTCTTTCCATCCTTTAAATGCTGGCTCCAAAGAGAATTGGATTATTTCATAAAACATTTGTCCATCTTCTTTTTCATATTCTCTTACCATAATATCTAGTTTCTCTCTTAATATTTCTGTTTTTTCTAATATTTGATTTTCTTCTAGTTCATCTAACATAGGAGTAATTGCTGTTTCTATAGAGGAAAATGCAGCTAAAGTATCTGATAACACTGTCATTGCAGCTTCCTTATTTAGTTCCATTATCTTTTCTTTAATATAGCTTAAGCCTTCTTCCATAATATCTAGTAAATTTAATATATTCGAAATCACTTCTTGATCGATCATCTTAACACCCACTTCCTTAAGTTTATTACACTTTAAATTGTATGTTCTGATTAATCTCTTAATTTTTCCTCATATATGTCACATACCCTATTAGGGACAATATATCTAATCAACTTTACTCAAATAATATCAATTAGTGTATCAAGTAAATATATTACTTCTTTTAATAAAAACACCTATTTAAAAACCAGCAGGAATTAAAAAAGTTGACTCCTTACAACACAGGAATCAACTTTCAACTTCTTAATATTCTTTTTTAAACTGTCTTTGACATATGTAACATTTCAAAACCTATCAGTCTTACTCTTCTATCAATAAGTTAATAAGTTAGTGCCTGGCACCAGTTGGTTCTCTTCTTATTTAATATTCCTAAGACTGCTATTCTAGACTTTCATTACTTTTAATCTTATATCTGCTAATAACTCAAAATTTTTAATTAACATTATCATTTGTTCAGAAAGTTCAGACCCAGACTTTAACATCAATCTACCCTGTGGACAATATAAATTATCTACCAGAATCATTTGAGGCCTTAATTCATTTATACCTACATTTAATATTTCATTATTTATTAGATCATTTTGAACTATAGCTAATTTATCAAGTATTTCTGGTGAATAAAATTCTTGTTTCGATTCTTTCATTTTTTCTATTATACTTATATAGTTTTTCTCATCTTCAACTTTATAAAGATAATAAATCATGATTCTCAATATTTGCCCCTTTAAAACCACTGGCTTCATATTCTGAAGAGTACTATTTTTATATTTTTCTTCAAGAGGCAACATGGCTTTTTCTATAATCCTGGTAATAGCTTCAAATCTGGGAATTCTACTAATTATTTCATTGCTTAAAGCTAAAGATTTATATGCCTTTTTTATATCCAGATCTACATCTTCTCTTGATTTATCTTTACTATTAATATCTTTCATTTCTGCTTTTCTCACGTTTTCTGATAGCATTCCTAAACCAGAAAATACACATGCTAATTTTAAATCCCATGAATTAGATATTTTTAATTCTTTCATTATTTTCTCAGAATACAACTTCATAGAACTAGAAAACTTTGATACTTCTGGATTTGCTATTACCAACATGTCATTCATGGCACCTATGGTTCCTTGAATCGTCTCTGAATATAATTCTTTAATAACATTTCTAGATTTATAGAGTTCTAAGTGTGTATCTATTCTTGCCAGAACTTCTTCTCTATTAAAAGGTTTGGTAATATAATCTACTGCACCAGTTTTAAAAGCTTTTACCTTATCAAAGCTTTCATTTAATGAACTTATAAAAATAACGGGAATTTCTCTAAATTTACCCACTCTTTTTATTCTCCTACATACTTCAAAACCATCTATTCCTGGCATCATTATATCTAATAATATTAAATCAGGTAAATCACTACTGGTTTTTAATAATTCTAATGCATTTATACCGTTAATAGCCACTTGTTTTTTCATTGTTTTAGGTAATATATCCAAAAGTCTATCTATCATCTCTGGACTATCATCTACTATTAAAATTTTCGAACCCACTATAAACACCCCTTTAATTTAAAATGTTATTAATTTCATCTAATACACCAAGTGCTCCTTGAAAATCATATCTTTCTCCGTATTCTTTCATTTTCTTTGCTTTCAAATGTATAAAAGTACCCTGTGTTTTTTCCTCAAATTTATCAATATATTTAATTCCATCACTATCACTTTCCGACAATAATTTTCCAAGACTAGTTAATATAGGTCTTATAGTTTTAATATCCAGTTCTTTGTAATTCTCAGTTTTGTTTTCCTCTTTCTCTTCTAAAAAAACTTCGGATCCGAATATCTTATTTAACTCTTTATCTAGTTTTTCTAATAAAACATTATTATTAAAAGAATCATTAATCATTTTTCTCTCAAGTTCATCTGATATGGAATATACTTCCATTGCTGACAATTCTCCAGAAACTCCTTTAATTGTATGAGCTAATCTTATAGCAAGTTGAATATCTTCAGCAGATAGGGCTTGTTTTATTTCATCAACTACATTTTTGTGATTATTTTTAAATCCATTTAACATTCTAAGAAACAGTTCTTCATTATTATTAAGATGATTTAACGCTCTTTCTACATCAATTCCATCTATCTGATAATCTCTTTTATAAACATCCTTGTCTTGCTTTGTGGATTTATTTTCAATAAAAAGTTTTTGTTTTTGAAATTTTCCATCTTCGCTTAATAATTTACATATAGAGTTGAAAAGTTTTTCTTTTTCTATTGGTTTAGTTACAAATTCATGAATACCAGATTCTCTACATTTTTTTATCTCATCAGGAGAAACACTGGCACTGACAGCAATAATAGGTAGCTCTTTAGAACTTTTAATTTTTCTTATTTCGCTTGTAGTCTCATATCCATCCATTGTTGGCATTCTAAGATCCATTAAAACAATATCGAATTCTCTTATTTTCACCTGGTCAATAGCTTCCATACCACTACTGACAAGTGTTACCATTACTCCAACATCTCCAAGAATTTCCTTTAATACATCTCGATTTATCTGATTATCGTCCACTACAAGTACTTTTTTATCCATTAAAACATTAAATAAATCTCTATTATTTTCTTCAAATAAACACCTATTATTTTCTTCAAATAAACACCTATTATTTTCTTCAAATAAACACCTATTATTTTCAATACATATACTTTCTTCTAAATCTTTAATGTCAAATTCTACTGTAAAGAAAAAAGTTGAACCCTCATTCACCTTACTTTTTAATCCTATTTCTCCATTCATTAAATTAACCATCTTTTTGCAAATAAATAAACCTAATCCAGTTCCCACATGGTTACTGGTAATTCTATACTCTGCTTGCTTGAAGGGTTCAAATATGTCTGGAATTAATTCTTTTGCTATTCCAATACCCGTATCTATTACTTTGAATTCTAATATTACTTTATCTAGCTCTCTTTTCACTAAATTTACCTTGATCTTTATTTCCCCAACATCCGTGAATTTTACTGCATTGGATAGTAAGTTCAATAGAACTTGTTGCAACTTTAGATAATCCCCATACAATATCTCCGGAACATCTTCTCCTTTTTCAACTAATATTTCCACTTTGTCTTTAATATTTTCAATTTTTTTAAATTTCTGTTGCTCTACCACATTATTAATAACATCATCTATATTAAATCTCTCATTTTCTAATTCTATCTTCTGATTATCTATTTTAGACCAATCCAATATATCATTTATTATACTCATTAACATGGCAGTTGAAGCCTTGATTCCCTCTATATATCTTTCTTGTTTTTGAGTTAAAATCGTAGATGTTAATAGGTCAGAATATCCGATTACTGCATTCATAGGAGTTCTAATTTCATGTGAGATATGCGATAAAAATTCACTTTTTGCCGCATTTGCCATATCAGAATCTTTCTTTCCTTCAGCCAATTCTTGAGTCATTGATTTACTTTCAGTAATATCAACAATGCTCGTTAAAAAATACGACTTGTTGTTTATATTTACAGATACTATATTACAAAGTCCTGTCTTAATTATGTTTTCTTTACACATCATTTCAATTTCATAATTATATATACTTTGATTTTTATTTATTTCT
>CAYLXY010000021.1:0-13033 GCA_964387405.1 uncultured Clostridiaceae bacterium | reverse complement strand
TGATTCACAAGGCAATTTAAAAGGTGATAGTTTATGATGATTTGTTATAATATAGGCATTTCCCGCTTCTTTATCTAGTTTATAAATTATGCCGCTTCCAGCACTAGTATATTCAACGGTGTTTTTTTGTGGAACTCCCCCAATAGAATAACCAGTTGCTTCAGTTTTAGTAAAATTTGAAAAGATACTAACTGTGCTTTTTAATCCTTTTCTTATAGCATCTTTATTAGTAACAGTAACTTCTTCATTAATAAATTTATTAATAAAATCTAAAAATGTTCCATTAAAACCATAATCTAAAACGCCTTGATATAAATCATCAAAAGCCAATGTTAATATTTACTAAGTTTTGAACACTAGTGATGTAAAATAAAACAAGATATAAATTCATAAAACCGAAAAAAATCAGAGGACACAAATCCCCTGAACTTTTTCAGTTTTATTTTAAACAAGACAAGTTAAACGTCCGGGACTGATGAAAAAGTCCCTCATAAAATATCCTCAATAATAAAATATCATATATAATATAGAAATATAGAAAGATAAAAAGCTATTAAGAACATTGATATCTGGGTATTTTAAGGCAGAAAAAACCCCTCTTTTATGGTATAATTTTAGAAAACATACCTGAGGTGCCAGATTATAAGAAAATTGAAGACCACAAAGAGGCAAAAGGTGTTATGAAGAATTATTTAGAGACTGTAATGGATCAGGTGGAGAAAAATATTAATCCAAATATAGAAAAGAAAACAAGTTCAATCATTGGTAAAACTAAGGATATATTAAATGATCCAAAGTTTATAAATCAAAAAGGTGTACGATCACTAATAGATGAAGATGCAAGGGTTGGTCGTAAAAGTAAAACACAAGATTTTTATGGATATAAAACGGAATTTGTTATGACAACAGATGAGCGTATTATTACTTCTGTAAAAACAGCTAACGGGGCTTATGTAGATGGACGTTACACCAAAGAAATGTTGGACCAGACACAAGAATCAGGGATAAAAGTCGAAGAAATTTATGGAGACAAAGCATATTTTAGAAAATCAATTTTAGATAATATAAAATATATAAACGCAAAAGCATATATACCAGTAAGTGCATCGGTATATAGAATTGATGAAAGTGAATATACATATAATAAAGATTCAGATGAATGGCAGTGCAGTCAAGGAAATTTAACCGTCGATAAAAAGTATTATAAAACTAAGATAAAAACAGAAGAAAAAGAAGGCTATAAATATTACTTTGAAATAAGCCAATGTAGGGCATGCCCTAAACATGATGAATGTGCCAAGAAAAGTGCAAGAAAGATACTTGATGTAGGTTTAAATACTACAGAGTTTTATGAAATATCACAATATCAAAAAACAGATGAGTTCAAGAAAAAGTATAAAAAGAGGGCTTCTATAGAAGGTAAAAATGCTGAACTCAAGAGATTTCATGGACTATATCGAGCTAGGGGATATGGTTTATTAGGTGTGTCTACACAGTCAAAGTTAGCCGCTATAGCGGTAAATATAAAGAGGATAGCAGCAATAGCATCCTCTTTACCAACTAAATTTATTCAAATATTTATTATTAGGTTGAATTTCAGCTTTTTAATAATTTCTTAAAAAGTAGTGGATAGAAAGGCTTGTTTTTCATCAGTCCCTAAACGTCCCCATGTCTTATTCTACTTTCTTAACCATTATTAAATCAATATCAACTTCCTTAAAACCTATTTTTCTATAAAGCTCTAAAGCCCTCGTATTCTCTCCAGTAACTAACAATGAAGCATTATGTATATCTTTCTCTTTTAAATCCGTAATACATGACTGCAATAAGTAAGAACCCAATCCCTGTCCCCTATGCTCTTTTAAAATAGCTATATCATAAATATATGCCAAGGATAAATCTTTTCTTAACTGTACTGTGGCTGACCCTATTGCTTGATTCTCTTTTTCTAGTATATATATAATAATAGAAGAATCTTTTAAAACTTGATCTAAAGCATCTTCGCATAATTCATCACCAAATACATCATTTATAATATTTTTATAATTAAGCCTGTCTTCACTCTTTGCTTTCCTAAAATTTAAGCCTGATAATTCTTCAAAAGTAAAGTCCACATCATCTAAATTTAACTCCATTTCCCAAGAATACATAGTAGTATTAAAAGCTCTCTTTTGTGCAAATCTTACTCCATCAACTAATCTTTTCTTTACATAGGCTTCTACTATTTTTACCTCTTGTCCCTTGGTAAAATCATAGATTTGATCATAAAGAATAGAAGCCAAACCTTTTTTTCTATATTCTGGAGAGACCACTACATTTAAGGAAGCTTGATCCCTATATAAAGGACTAATCATAGCAGTCCCTAGGCCTGCTAATTTTTCCCCATGAAAACCTAAAAATATACCTTCTTTAGCATTTTCAATAACATAATCAAGCCATTCCTCTGTTAATGAGTAATTTAGATTGTCTTCTCGGTTTATTTCTTCTATCAATTTATATATCTTTTCCTTATAAGATTTTTCTATGTTTGTTATTTTAAAGTTCAATATATGTCACTCCTATTAATATTAATAAAAATCATTATTTGGTAGATTCAATGATTTTATTTGTTCTTGTAAATATTTCATCTATATTATTTTTCAAAATATATAAATCCATTTTTTCTTTCTATATTAATAGTTACCTTCCCATTTACCTCATGTTTCTTTATTAATTCTTTTAATTTATTTAAATCCTTTTCATTAGGATTTTCAGAAAAAATCCTATGTGCGTACCTAGATACTAAGATATCCATTGGATATTCTACTTCTCTCTTTGTATCTTCAACCTTCACATTAGGATAATAGCCATCTAGATATAAAATATTAAACAAGCTCCAAAAACTTTGTTTTTTAGAGTCGAATGCTCTTCCATTAATTTCTTTATATACTTGACTTAATACATCTTCTTTAATATCTATATGAGTTGAAAAAAAGACTCCTTTTTTAGATGCTGCAATTAGTTTTTTAATAGATTCATAGGAATCTAAGGCAGGACTTTTAGATACAAATACTAAATCAAATTTATTTCTCCAATTTAATTTATCTAAATTAATTTCTTCCCAAGGAATATTATAAAGTTCCATTTGTTCTATATCCATACCATTTTCCGTGAAATACTTTTTAGCATATTTCATCATTTGATCAGATATTTCTACTCCACATAATAAACTAGCCCCTTCATCTGAAAAGAGTTTTAAATGTTTTCCACCACCAAATCCTACATCTAAAACTGATTTATCTTTAAAATCAATAAATTGTTTTAAATATTCTACAGAAAGATCTTTTTCATTTTTATTCTCCTTAGAATAAGTGTAAAATTCCTTGGCTCTACTATTCCAATGTTGCTTATTTTTTTCTTTATCTTCTTTCTTTTGTTCTAACTTTTCTATGAAATATTCCTTATTCATGTTAATCCTCCTAAATATACTAACAAATAACTCGTTGTAGTAGCCACCCTTGCCAAAGGTATCCCTCCCATGCAAACAAGGCAGAACAAACCTATTTTGGTCCGCCTGCCTTGTTGATATCTATAGTTTAACATTATCTGTCTAAATTGACAATAATAAAATGATTTGTAGAAATATAAATTTAAAAAACGAAACAAGAAGAACTGGTCTCAATTAATGAAATCTTTAACCGTTTCAATTTTTCCATATTCTCTACCTTCTTCTCTACCTTTCTCAATACCCCTTTGTTCTCTTTTCTCTAATATAGTCATTATCTTACTCCCCTTTCCATCTAGCTTTTTCAAACTATTCATATCTAGTAGATCTAGTACTTCTTTAGATAAATTCTTCTCTATTACATCTCTTGCTATATCTATTTCTCCAAATAGCTTCTTGAATGTTGCATCATGTGGTTGTGCCAATTGATTTGTCTGCTGGTTTTTTTTCTTGTCCTCACCCTTAGCCAATAGATCACCTTCTTCCCAATTTGATCCTGTTAATATTATTATACCATCTTCAGCCCAAATACAAACCTATTTCATATAATTTCTCCGTCAATTTTCTATAAACCTGCTCCATATGCGTTTCAATTTCATCTTTATATCCGTACTTATAAATAGTGGTCATCGGAACCTGTCCCCTGCGTGCATATACTTAAAGTGTCAGTATACCCGTGTCCCTTGAAAAATATATAGAATAGAAATATTACAGATATGATAACTTAGTTAAAAATACAAAAACAATGAACTGAGATTTATATACATTAAATACCTATGTTATGATACAATATAGGTATAATATTGATATGGAGGTGTGTTAATTGATAATAAAACCATCAGCTTCATTAAGAAATGAATATAATAAAATATCTAATCTAGTAAAAGAAACTTCCGAACCTATATATATAACAAAAAATGGGGAAGGCGATATGGTTGTAATGAATATAGAGGCCTTTCATCGTAGGGAAAAAATTCTAAATTTAAAAGAAAAGCTATTGATAGCTGAAGAACAAAGAATTAAGGGAGATAAAACTCTATCATTAGATGAAGTTGAAAAAAGACTACAGGAGAAAATAGATGGAAAAGCATAAGATTGTATTCTTGCCTGAATCTTGCAAGGATTTAGATGAAATTTTCGATTATATATTGATTGATAGCCAGAATAATGCTAAAAATATATTAGAACAAATAATGAATACTATTAGTAATCTAGAAACCTTTCCCCTATTAGGGAAAAGACTAGTTCATAAATCTTTAGATTACTATCATTTTAGAATGCTAATAGTAGACCCATATATAATATTTTATAGATTTATTGAAAACACTGTATATATCTATAGGATTTTACATGGGGCTAGAGATTATATTGATGCTTTGGAATGATATATTGGTATTACTCTACCCTCTTACCCATTATAAAATCAATGCACATCAGACATCCACATCAGGGACAGGTACCACTGTGCATTCATCAAATATTTCATACAAAAGATTTAGATGCCCTATTTGCGACAAAGCTATGATTGGACTTGCATTGCATACAACCTTAATCATTTGCAATACCCCTTAACTTTTCTAGTGCATCTTCATCTTCTTTAAATGTTTCCTCTGTATATTCCATCCAAGGTATATTATATTTTGATAGTATATTTATAAATTCAGCTAAACTTTTTTCTGCTAATTCTGCTGCCCTTGCGAGAGTAACTCTTTTCTCTATAAAGGCAGCTATTGCTAACGATGTAGATATATTGTCATTCAGATTACCTTCTGCACCTGATTTAAAAACTTCCCTAAAAGACGATTTTAGGTTTACTTGTAAAAAGTCTTGATCTATAGTCATAATACATCCTCCTCAAAAATTCCCCCATACATACACTATATGATATATATACCCATTTTTTCATCTAATATATCTTTATTCAAAATGTCATTTTTGAAATCTATAACGAGATTTATTAATTCATATGCTATGTAATAGGTAACAACCTCGGCTGTGTTATAACTTTAGGCACGTGTGACAATACTTCTGGATATACCTGTCACCCTAGCAATTTGCACCTTTGTTATGCTATCAATCTTTTTTAATTCATTTAAAATACCGTCTCTTTTATCTTTTTCAAATCGTTGAAGGGCGGTGGGATTTAAAACACCCAACTGTTTTAAGTGCTCCTTCACATCCTCATCGGTTAACCTCACCTTTTCCTCATAATATCTTTTTGACATGATTTTCTCCTCCTAATATTATTATATCATGTTCGGAGAAAATCTGTCCTATCTAGTGTAACCTATCCAACCCTTCGCTCCACTTCTATTACAGAAGTTTCATAACTACTACGGTTTCATCCGCCCCTGCCATATACATCCATATTTCGCTCTTGTGGAGTTCTTCCACTTGTTGCTTTTCTGTTAGCATCATACTGCAGGTTCCCAAGTTCCCTATAAAAGCCTGAATTATGTTCATGCCACCTCTATGCCGTTCACCACATAGCCAGTAATCAGGTTTCTTCTATGCTTATCCTAGAATCGACAGTCCACTCTAGTTTTGGTGAAGTCTACACCATTTCGACAATTCAACGGTGATTCGTTTGTACTCATCTCCATAATTCTCACCTAACAAATTTTCTTTTGCCTTTTCCTTAACGCTCACTACCATAGCTCTTTACTACAGCAGCTTAAGGTGGTTTGAAGTCTCCTTGGTTCTCCTTGGTTCTAGTTACTCATTTCTTTTCTTATATCTTCTATTTCTTCTTCTGTTAATCCTGTCATATCCATTATTATTTCTATACTATACCCTTTTGTTATACCTATTCTAGCTGATTCTATAGATCGTTTCAATTCACCTTTTTTTATGCCTTCCTGCCTACCTATCTCTATACCTTCATGTCTTCCTTGCTCTATTCCTTTTTGTTCTCGTTCCTGTAGAATTGTCATGATCTGCTCCCCCTTTCCCCCTAGTTCTTGGATTTTCACCCTGATTTCTTCTTCCGTCAAGTTCTTATTTACTGCTGAGAAATATAGTAGTAATATATTTATATAGTAATATAAATCTTCTGCATCTAATACGGAGTCTATTTCATCTATTGATAATATAAGTGCTTCTAATAATTTATCCTTGGGTCCATGTATATATTTTAGTGATCTTATTACCATCCTAGTTACTGGCTCGTATTCTTCTATATCTTCTTCTGTATGTGCTGTTATGTTTATAAACTCATGGTTTATTACAGGTAACATCTGCTTTAGGTATTCTGGTAATATATCAAAGTCTGGTATTAATTCTCTTATGTTTGTTTTGTAGTTCCAACTACCTGCTCCGTGATAAACTACTATTGGTATTACTACTGGTAATTCCTTTTTATCTTCTTTTATTATCCTTTTCCAAATATCTAGGATATATCCTGCTACTTGAAATACTGCGTACTTATCTAAATAGGATTTATGCTCCCAAAGTATTGCTACATAAGCATCCCTATTATTTATTTTTACCCCATATAATATGTCCGAAAACGTTTCTTTTAGTTTTTCACTTATAAAACTTCCGTCTAACCTTTTTAGGCTATTCATATCCAGTTGGTCTAATACTTCTTTTGGTAAATTATGCTCCATTACATCCTTTGCTACTCCTATTTCT
Source organism: uncultured Clostridiaceae bacterium (assembly GCA_964387405.1). GTDB lineage: Bacteria > Bacillota > Clostridia > Peptostreptococcales > Natronincolaceae > JAAZJW01. Next base: position 5,916 of record CAYLXY010000021.1, on the reverse strand, counting down.
CCAAATAGTTTTTTGAAGGTAGTATCATGTGGTTGTGCTAGTTCATTTTTCTTTTTATTGGCTTTATTAGTTTTCTTATTATTGTTGTTTTTGTTGTTTTTGTTGTTTTTGTTGTCGTTATTGACATTGTTGTTTTTGTTATCCTTAGATTTACCATTTTTATTATTCAATAGATCACCTTCTTCCCAGTTAACTCTTATTACTACTATTATATCATCTCTTTTGTATTTTCATAGTTTTATCTGTTGTTTTATATACTGCCTGTTTTATATCCGCTCTATTTTATTCAAATATATAACCACGTTCATTTAGGCAAGGTGCACATTGGGGACAGGTACCACTTGTGCATTCTAGGTGCACATTGGGGACAGGTACCACTTGTGCATTCTAAAAAAGATCCAAAAGAAATTTTTCCTCTAGATCTTTATCATATTATTTCCCTTTAAGATGCTACATGTACACATTGGGGACAGGTACCGCTGTGCATTCAAAAGACTTTGTCTAAATATATGGGGGCTTTTAAAAAATGGGTTTCTTCGTATATCCATCAATTAGTGTTTTATCCAAATTCCCAACTATTGCCATAACGTTTTGTTCCATGGATAGATCCCCCTCTTTAGCATTCTCACATTTCAATTGGAAGATGAAATAATATGCTGTGTAACAAATAACAACCGTGGCTATGTTAAAATTTTAGGCACGTGTGACAACACTTCTGGATATACCTGTCACCCTGCTAATTTGCACCTTTGTTATGCCATCAATCTTTTTTAATTTATTTAAAATACCGTCTCTTTTATCTTTTTCAAATTGTTGAAGACCGGTGGGATTTAAAACACCCAATTGTCTTAAGTGTTCCTTCACATCCTCATCGGTTAACCCTACTTTTCCCCCATCATCCAAACATTGATCCTCGTTATATGCATTCATGAATTCTATGAATAGGGGAATTGCTTTTAACCGAACCTTGGAAAAATAGTTGAGCGCATAGTCAATATCCACCAATTTGGGCATTTCTATATATTCTCCGTAACTTGTCCACCTACTTTCCGCCATAGACTTTACGATTTTTGCTTTCAGCGGGTTTTGATGTATATAGCGAAGAACAGTCAAAAAATAACTATCGGTTTCCACAACTTCACTCTTAAATCTTTCTTGAAAGAGGTGCCCACATCTTCTGTATTTCGCATTATACCAATATACATAAGCCGCCTAGTATCCCTCCTATGCAAACAAGGCAGAACAAACCTATTGGTCTGCCTGCCTTGTTGATATATATAGTTTAACATTTTCTGTCTAAATTGGCAATAATAAAATGATTTGTAGAAATGCAAATTTAGAAAACAAAAAAGGAGAGTTGGTTTCAATTAATCAATTCTTCTAGATTGGTAATAAGTGGTGGTCATTGGAACCTATCTCTAGTAACATTATGTTAAAAAGTGATTAAAAAAGTTGTTTGGGTATATATATGCTAACAATGTTAAGAGGTGATATTTTGGAACTTAAGCAATATAAAAGTTTAAATAAATCAGAAAAGATAAAGAGACTAAAGGAAATTGGCAAGGTGTTTTTTAAGCTTGGAACTTTAGCATTTGGAGGGCCGGCGGCTCATATCGCAATGATGGATGAGGAGATAATTCAAAAAAGAAATTGGATAAGTAGAGATAAATTTATGGATCTTATAGGAGCGACCAATTTAATACCTGGTCCAAATTCTACAGAATTGGCAATACACCTAGGTTTTGAAAGAGGTGGAGTGTTAGGTTTATTAATAGGGGGAATTTCATTTATATTTCCTGCAATGGTCATAACTCTATTCTTTGCCTTTATATATGTAAGATTTGGGAATATACCCCAAGTGGGATCAATACTATACGGTATGAAACCTGTAATTATAGTAATCATTTTAAATGCTTTATTCAGGCTAGGAAAATCCGTTATAAAGAGTATGCTCTATTTCATTCTAGGAATATTTATAATAGGCGTTTATTTATTGGGAATAGGAGAAATACCTATTTTATTATTATCTGGAATACTTATTATGTTAATAAACAACAGTCATAAAATCAAGGATAAATTATTCAATGTATCTCCATTGCCTTTAATCACTGTATTTTTAATCTTTTTAAAAATAGGTTCAGTTTTATATGGTAGTGGTTATGTACTTTTAGCATTTTTAGAGGCAGAATTTGTAGGAAAACTAGGAATTTTAACAAGTCAACAATTGATAGATGCCGTAGCAGTTGGACAATTTACACCAGGGCCTGTATTTACTACCATTACGTTTATAGGATATTTACTAAGGGGATTTCCAGGTGCTATTGTGGCAACTGTAGGGATTTTTATTCCATCTTTTTCGCTTGTATGGTTATTAAATCCCATGATACCTAAGCTAAGGGATTCTTTTTGGTTATCAGCAATATTAGATGGTGTAAATTTAGGTGCATTAGCGCTTATGACTGTTGTGAGTGCTAAATTAGGTATGGCTTCACTGATAGATCCTTTATCAATAGGTATTTTTATTGTTTCAGTCTTTACACTTATAAAGTTAAAAATAAATTCCCCGTGGATTATTGTATTAGGAGGAATAATTGGGTTTTTAAGTAGTGTGGTTTAAATAAAAAAAGCTTTTACAAACCTATGTGGTGGTCATTGGAACCTGTCCCCACTGAGCATTACACACCCCCACCCCTCTAATTATGCGAAATCACACACGTTAGGAGGCGGCGGTCATTGGAATGCCAGGTTGTAGGGATAACATGGCCCCTAGGGGAGGTAATGCATAGTAGGTGATTGCCTACTCTTTTTGGAGAAGCCAATATATAATATATCATGCCATGAAGTTTATATTCTAATTATCTTAAACGAATCTTTGCTGTCTACTTTATTGTCTACTCTATTGCTTATCCTAAGTTCATTCTAAGACAGTTCTGTGGCTTCACTATCTAGTAACTTCACCTGCTGCCCTAGTTCTTGTACCTGTTTATTAATCTCCTGGATTTCCCCTTCAGTTAAGTCTTCATCCACTACTCTTTGTGCTAAGATTTTCATCTTTAAAAGTTTATCCTCAATCATATCTAATATTTCCAATCGGAAGTTTACTTTCTTAAGCTGTTCCTTTAGTTGCTTTTTTACCTTCTCTTGCTCTGTCATTTTATCATCTCATTTTTATTATTTATAGATTAATGTTTATATTACTACCTAGATGTGGTGTTACAGAGTGCTCCATTACCTTTACATGCTTATTAACTGTATTACTTGCTTCTAGCATCTTAACTAAATCTGCAGTTTGTGCTTTGGATTTATCTATTGCCATTTTCATAACTGAAATACTTGCTCGCTGTTGTAGATTCATTTGGCTAAAACCCATTGATAGCGCTGCTATGTCCATAAAATCAACTCCTTTTAATTAAAACAATGTATCTATACCTATGCCACTTTCTGTGTCATGCCTATTAAACATTTAGAAAAGGTGGCAAACGAAACGTCCCCATGCCATGCACTTTTTCAAGTAGCTCCTCCCAGTCATCTGGAAAGCCCATTAAACTAATATCTATCTTTTCGTACTTTTCTATTAACCCCTTAAGGTTAATAACAAAGCTACGCCATTCTATTTCATCCTTTGTTAGTTTACCCATTAAATAAATTGCCGTGAAGATTGTATCATTCTTTAACCCTCTATCCAAATCTGATTTATCTAATTTAAACTTTATTGTAAGGCCTTTATTATATAATCTTCCGTAATGTGCACAGGTGTTCCTGACCATGGTAAGTACATAAATCCAATTCCTAATATATACATAGGGAATACCATAATGCTCTTTTGCTATCTTGGATTGATCTTCATTCTTTAAATTTGAATATATTTTAGATAATAGTGTAAAGGATGTAACTTCTATAGAAACCCATACTGGAAATACACCATCATACTTGTCTTTATGGTGCTGTATAAAAATCTCATTACTTCTATTGATTTCGGATTCTATTTGCCTTATCATATCCTCATGGTAAGCAGCATTTCTAAAGTTCTCCACATCTAAATGGCCAATAGCTCCATATTTATGTGCAATCAAATAAGAGATATGATTTCTAAAGGTAACTTCTATAGTCTCAAGCACCCCTACTATCATGTTACGCAATCTCTTATCAAATTCATATAAATCATAAATCCTATTAAATGTTACCCCATCTTCAAATTTATCTTCCAATTTGAAGGTAAGCATATAGGCACTCAATCTATAATAATTTATCCTACTTAGTACTTCTAATGCTTTTTGTCTATCTTCTACCTGCATTCCTCTTGCTTGTAGAATGTCCAGCTGTTCTTCAAAGGTTGTAGGTGTCTTAATTCTTTTAATTTCATCATTCATTTTCTTCACCATAAAATAAAATGTCCCACCTTGGTACGCATTGTGAAGAGGCGTGGTGGGTTCTGTTACTATTATTATATTCTACTATAGAAATTATGTCAATCTATCTTTCTGATTAATTTTATTTTACAATTTTATATCTATACTTCCACCTATTTACTGATACTTCCATCATCTTAGTGTTTCTATCTAGTACCTGTAGTAGATCTGTAACTCCTGCTTCTGATGTGTCCATGGCCATCTTTAGTACAGATACACCTACTTCCTGGGCTACTTTCATTTGGGATAGTCCTATTGATAAGGCTGCTATATCCATTTTATCAACTCCTTATGTATTCGACAAAATTCGGGTGATACCCAGTACCTTTGTGAGAGAGGGGTTTCCTCGAGCTTGCTACAAAGGCTGAGATTAGGTTCAACTCCATATCTGGTCCCCTATACCTTTCTTTTGATCCTTTCCATAGGCTTAGAGTATATTATCAATATGACCATATACTCTTTCTAACAACATAACTATATTATCCCTTGATAAAAAACCTTCTATATTATATATAGTGTATGCTATAGAATGCTTCGTATCTTAATTCTGCTAATTGATTTTGTATGTGGTATAGTCATTCTTCTATGGTTTCTAAGAGTTCCAGTATTCTTTGTGCTATTTCAAAGTTAATCATATATGTTCATTCATTATTTTTATTTAGCAAAAAAACATATTTTGTTTGCTTGTCAGAATGTTGCAAAATTAGATAACTCAAGTGTTTAGTTCCGGTGCCTCTTGTGTATAATTTATGATGAAGAGAAAATATTTGTCCCCTCAAAATTGTTATATTGTTTCTATTGTAAAATCAACTTCATTAGGGTTTAATCCTAAATCAGATATAACATCCTTACCATTTTGATAATGGTATCCTAAGTCTATTGACCCTGTTATATCCTTTTCCACCCCATCAACCTCTTGTATAATTGATATAACCTGAAAACAACTTCCAGCTCCTGCTCTTTCACTCGTTTCATAATCTATATATATTGTAATCATTTTTAACCTCCTCTTTAATATGTTATTCAATATGAAATCATTATAACTAACTAATATGCCTATATTTATCCATACATACTATTCTCTATTAATTTCAAATCCATAGATACTTTGGACCTCTGAATCTGAAAATTGAGCACCAAATGCAGATTTACATGTTTTATATCTACTGAGAGTATTATTTTTAATATTTCTAGTAATATCAATCATATTTTCATATTTAATTTCTGTTTTTTCCATCTCAAATTTCTGGCTATTCATAAGTGCTTCTAAGTCATTTACAAGAGAATTACATTCAACATACAAATCATTACATCTTTCTAAACAGCTCCATAACTCTTCTATATCATCAATTGAATTTAACTCACAAATGTATTCTAAATCTTCATTTTTAAACTGTATATCTTGAAATCTCTTCAATACCTTTTTGTAATACCCCTGATCAATTCTAGCCATGAAAATCTTCCTTTTTTTATATAGTTTTATTTATAAATATATCTTTGATTCTTT
>CAYLXY010000020.1:0-13181 GCA_964387405.1 uncultured Clostridiaceae bacterium | reverse complement strand
TAGGGCGTCCACAATTTTCCCGCAAATGATCGGTCATACAATTGCTGTTCATGATGGAAGAAAACATATACCTGTATACATTACAGAAGATATGGTAGGACATAAACTTGGAGAATTCGCTCAAACAAGAACTTACAGAGGGCATGGAAATACGGCAGATAGTGGAAAAACGACGAAAGTAATAAATTAAATTAGACCTTTTATTAAGGAAGGAGGTAGTTGTTGTGGAAGCAAAAGCAATCGTTAGGCATGTAAGAATCGCGCCTAGAAAAGCACAACTAGTAGTTGATCTCGTAAGAGGAAAAAATATTGATGAAGCATTAGCAATTTTAAAGTATACACCAAAGGCAGCAGCTCCAATTATTGAAAAATTAGTAAAGTCTGCTGTGGCAAATGCTGAAAACAATTATAATATGGATGCGGATCGTTTATATATTTCTGATATATATGCAAATCAAGGACCTACAATGAAAAGATTTAGGCCAAGAGCTATGGGTCGTGCAACAACTATTAGAAAAAGAACTAGTCACATAGGAGTTGTACTAAAAGAAAAATAAGTTCAGGGAGGGAAAAGAATGGGTCAAAAAGTAAATCCACATGGATTGCGTGTTGGCATCATCAAAGATTGGGATACGAAATGGTATGCTAACAAAAAGGATTTTGGTGATCTACTTGTAGAGGATCATAATATCCGTGAATTCGTTAAAAAGAAATTATATTTATCTGGAATTTCTAAAATTGAAATAGAAAGAGCAGCTAATAATAGAGTTAAATTGAACATTCACACAGGAAAACCAGGAATGGTTATCGGTAAAGGTGGTCAAGGTGTTGAGGAATTAAGAAAAGACATTGAAAAGCTAACCGGAAGAGGTGTGTCTGTAAACGTAGTAGAGGTAAAACGTACAGATTTAGATGCTCAATTAGTAGCTGAAAACATTGCTTTTCAACTTGAAAGAAGAATTTCATTTAGAAGAGCAATGAAACAAGCTATGCAAAGAACAATGAGAGCTGGAGCAAAAGGAATCAAGGTATCTACTTCAGGTAGAGTAGGTGGAGCTGAAATGGCTCGTACAGAAGGATATAGCCAAGGAAGTGTGCCACTTCAAACATTAAGAGCAGATATTGATTATGGATTTGCTGAAGCTAATACTACCTATGGTAAATTAGGAGTCAAAATTTGGATAAACAAGGGAGAAGTACTTCCAACTAGTGGAAAGAGAAATTTAAGCAGAGAAGAACCAAAACAAAGCAGAGATAGTAATACAAGAGGCAGAGGAAAAGAAACTAGATAGATAATGCCTTTCGGGAAGGAGGAATAGTTCATGTTAATGCCTAAGAGAGTAAAGCGAAGAAGAGTGCATAGGGGCAAAATGGGTGGTCAAGCTCACAGAGGAAACACAGTCACATATGGAGAATATGGCTTAATGGCAATGGAGCCTGCATGGATTACTTCAAATCAAATTGAAGCAGCGCGTATTGCGATGACTAGATATATTAAAAGAGGGGGTAAAGTTTGGATAAAAATATTCCCTCACAAACCAGTTACTGAAAAACCAGCAGAAACTCGTATGGGTGCTGGTAAAGGATCCCCAGAACATTGGGTAGCAGTTGTAAAACCGGGAAGAATTATGTTCGAACTTTCAGGTGTAACTGAAGATAGAGCTAAAGAAGCTCTAAGACTAGCTGCACATAAGCTTCCAATAAAATGTAAGCTTGTAACACGTGCAGAACAAGAATTAAAAGGTGGTGAAGCTAATGAAAACTAATGATATGAGGGAATTAACTCATACAGAACTGGACCAAAGATTAACAGAATTAAAAGGTGAATTATTTAATTTACGTTTTCAATTAGCAACAGGCCAGCTTGAAAATCCTTTAAGAGTTAGAAATGTTCGTAAAGACATTGCTAGAGTTAAAACAATTATTAGGGAGAATGAATTAAAGCAGGCAAGAGCGTAATATATAAAGTTCACAGAGAAGGGAGGCCAATCTCATGGAAAGAAATTTAAGAAAAACAAGAGTAGGTCGAGTTGTAAGCGATAAGATGGACAAAACAATTACAGTTTTAGTAGAGGACTTTATCAGCCATCCACTATATGGAAAATCAGTTAAAAGAACTACGAAGTTTAAGGCCCATGATGAAACCAATGAATGTGGAATAGGTGATAGAGTTAGAATTATGGAAACTAAACCAATATCAAAAGATAAAAGATGGAGACTAGTAAAGATAGAAGAAAAAGCTAAGTAGGCTAAGTAACGAAGGGAGGTACCGTCATGATACAACAAGAATCACGTATTAAAGTTGCAGATAACTCTGGAGCAAGGGAATTACTTTGCATTCGAGTATTAGGTGGAACAAAGAAAAGATATGCTAGAATTGGCGATGTAATGGTCTGTTCAGTTAAAAGTGCAACACCAGGCGGAGTTGTTAAAAAAGGACAAATCGTTAAGGCGGTTGTAGTTAGAAGTAAAAGCACTACTAGAAGAAAAGATGGAAGCTATATAAAGTTCGATGAAAACGCAGCTGTTGTAATCAAAGAAGATAACCAGCTTGTAGGTACACGTATATTTGGACCAGTGGCAAGAGAACTTAGAGATAGAGATTTTATGAGAATAGTATCATTAGCTCCGGAAGTATTATAAGTCGAGGAGGTGTTTTAGATGCACATTAAGAAAGGCGATACAGTAGTAGTTATAGCTGGAAAAGATAAAGGTAAAAAAGGAAAAGTACTTCATGTACTTCCAAAGAAAAATAGAGTAATCGTTGAAGGTATAAATATAATTACAAAACATCAAAAACCAAATCAGCAAATGCAACAAGGTGGAATTGTGAATCAAGAAGCTGCAATTCACGGATCCAATGTTATGCTATGGGATAAAAAAGCTAATCAAGGCGTTAGAGTGGGATATAAATTTTTAGACAATGGTGATAAAGTAAGAATAAGCAAAAAGACCGGCGAAGAATTGGACTAAAAGCTATATGAAAGGAGGTACGCTTGAGCATGGCAAGACTAAAGGAAATATATAAAAAAGAAGTTGCTCCTGCTATGATGGAGAAATTTGGATATAAAAGCACAATGGAAATTCCAAAAATAGAAAAAATTGTAATTAATATGGGCCTTGGCGAATTAAAAGAAAATCCTAAGGGAATAGAATCTGCAGTTAAAGAATTAGGAATTATATCGGGGCAAAAACCAATAATTATAAGAGCAAAACGATCTGTTGCTAACTTTAAACTTAGAGAAGGAATGCCAGTAGGTGCTAAAGTGACATTAAGAGGAAAAAGAATGTATGAATTTACAGATAGATTACTAAACATTGCACTTCCAAGAGTAAGAGACTTTAGAGGAGTTAATCCTAATGCATTTGATGGTAGAGGAAACTATGCTTTAGGTATTAAAGAACAATTGATTTTCCCAGAAATTGAATATGATAAAGTAGATAAAATACAAGGTATGGATATTGTATTTGTTACAACAGCAAAAACTGATGAGGAAAGTCAAGAGTTATTAAGATTAATGGGAATGCCTTTTGCAAAGTAATAAAAGGAGGGAAAAACGTGGCGAAAAAATCGCTTGTAATAAAACAACAAAGAAAAGCAAAATATAGCACACAAGAATATAGTAGATGTAAAATTTGTGGTAGACCACATGGCTATTTAAGAAAATTCGGCGTTTGTCGTATCTGCTTTAGAGAATTAGCCTATAAAGGTCAAATACCAGGTGTTAGAAAAGCAAGCTGGTAAAGTTTAAGGAAGGAGGGTTACGATATGACAATGACAGATCCAATTGCGGATATGCTAACTCGTATAAGAAATGCTAGTTCGGTAAAACATGAAACAGTAGATATTCCATCATCAAACTTAAAGAAAGAAATTGCAAATATCCTTCTTGAAGAGGGTTTTATAAAAGGTTTTGATATTATAGAAGACGGAAAACAAGGCATTATTAGAATGCAATTAAAGTATGGAATAAATAAAGAAAAAGTAATTACAGGTATAAAGAAAATATCTAAGCCAGGACTTAGAGTATATGCGAAAAAAGATGAAGTTCCTAGAGTTTTAGGTGGTTTAGGAATAGCAATCATCTCAACTTCAAAAGGTATAGTTACCGATAAAGCAGCTAGAAATGAAGGTGTTGGTGGAGAGGTTATTGCTTACATCTGGTAACAGCAATACACTTACAAGGAGGTGCGAATATGTCAAGAATAGGTTATAAGCCAATTGAAATACCACAAGGTGTGGAAGTTAAAATAGATAATAAGAACTTTGCGATTGTAAAAGGACCAATAGGAGAAATAGAACAACAATTAAGCACAGATATGAAGTTTGAAATAGAAGGAAACTTAATTAATGTTGTAAGACCTACTAATAATAAAAAACACAAATCTCTTCATGGACTTAGTAGAACACTTCTTTTTAATATGATAGAAGGAGTAACTAAAGGATATGAAAAGAAACTTGAACTAATGGGTGTTGGATATAGAGCTAATAAGCAAGGAAATAAACTTGTACTTAGCCTTGGATTCTCCCATCCAATAGAATTGGAAGATCCAGCAGGAATAACTGTTGAAGTACCTTCCCAAACTGAAATATTCATAAAAGGAATTAACAAACAGCTAGTAGGAAACTATGCTGCTAAAATTAGAGAATTAAGAAAACCTGAACCATACAAAGGAAAAGGTGTAAGGTATGCAGGCGAACAAGTAAGACGTAAAGTAGGTAAGACAGGAAAGTAAGGGAAAGGAGTGAAACAAGGTGTTTAAAAAAGTAAGCAAAAAATCTAAAAGATTATCTAGGCACAAAAGAGTTCGTAATAAAATTACTGGAACTCCGGATCGTCCAAGATTAAATGTATATAGAAGCTTAACAAACATCTATGCTCAAGTAATTGATGATGTAGCTGGTGTAACACTGGTTGCCGCTTCATCTTTAGAAAAAGATGTTAAAGATCAAGTTAAATCAACTTCTAATGTTGAAGCTGCTAAACTAGTTGGACAATTAGTTGCAAAAAAAGCTTTAGAACAAGGAATAGATGAAGTAACATTTGACCGTGGTGGAAATATATATCATGGAAGAACTAAGGCTTTAGCAGAAGGTGCTAGGGAGATTGGACTTAAGTTTTAATAAGAAGGAGGTAAAAGAATGCACAGCAAGCGAATAGATGCTAGCCAACTTGACTTAAAAGAACAAGTTGTTGATATAAAACGTGTTACTAAGGTTGTTAAAGGTGGTAGAAACTTTAGATTCTCAGCATTAGTTATCGTTGGAGATGAAAATGGCCACGTAGGTTTTGGTACAGGAAAAGCAATGGAAATACCAGATGCTATTAAAAAAGGCATAGAAGATGCTAAGAAGAATCTTATTAATGTGCCAATTGTTGGAACTACAGTCCCTCATGAGATTAATGGACGTTTTGGAGCTGGAAACGTACTAATTATGCCAGCTAGAGAAGGTACAGGAATCATTGCAGGTGGCCCAGTTCGTACAGTATTAGAACTGGCAGGACTTAAAGATGTTAGAGCAAAATCTTTAGGAACAAACAATTCAAGAAATATGGTTAGTGCTGCGATGGATGGGTTGAGAAATTTAAAAAGAGCAGAAGAAGTAGCGAAACTAAGAGGTAAGTCCGTAGAAGAACTCTTAGGGTAGGGGGGATGATACTATGGCAAAATTAAGTATAAAATTAATAAAAAGTGTTATTGGAACAAAACAAAACCAAAGAAAAACAGTTGAGGCTCTAGGGCTTAAAAAGATAGGGCAAGTAACTGAAAAAGAAGCTACTCCTCAAATAAGAGGTATGATAGAAACAATTAAACATTTAGTAGAAGTTAAGGAAATATAAACTGAGGAGGTGTAGAACATGAAACTACATGAACTTAGACCTGCAAAAGGTGCTGTTAAAACCAGAAAAAGAGTAGGTAGAGGTACTGGAAGTGGGCTTGGAACAACAGCCGGTCGTGGATCAAATGGACAAAATTCTCGTAGTGGTGGTGGAGTAAGACCAGGGTTTGAAGGTGGTCAAATGCCTCTATATAGAAGATTACCAAAACGTGGATTTACAAATGTATTTGCTAAAAGATACAATGAAGTTAACGTTGATAAGTTAAATATATTTGAAAATGGTACAGTTGTAACACCAGAGCTTTTAAAAGAAACAGGTGTTGTTAAGAAAATAGAGAAAAATGGAATAAAGATCTTAGGAAATGGCAACTTAGAGAGAAACTTGACAATACAAGCACAAAAGTTCACTAAGTCAGCTACAGAAAAGATTGAAGCTGCTGGAGGAAAGGCAGAGGTGATGTAAGGTGATACAAACTCTGAAAAATGCTTGGAAAATCCCAGATCTACGTAAGCGAATTATATTTACTATCATAATGCTTGCGATTTTCAGATTAGGTTCTGCTATACCAGTTCCTGGTATAAACATTGAATATGTAAAAAACATAGTAGATAGTGGTGGATTACTTTCTTTCTTTGATTTAGTATCCGGTGGTGCATTTGGAGACATGACAATTTTTGCACTAAGTATTACACCATATATTACAGCATCTATTATTATGCAATTACTAACAGTTGCTATCCCTAGTCTAGAAGAATTAGCAAAAGAAGGCGAAGAAGGTAGTAAGAAAATTGCTCAATATACAAGATACGGAACTATTATATTAGCATTAATACAAGCTACAGGAATTAGTGTAGGATTGTTTAAAGGAGCACTAATAAATCAAGATGCATTTAGTATTGTAGTGGTTATTCTTACCTTAACAGCTGGTACTACATTCTTAATGTGGTTAGGAGAAGAGATAACAGAAAAGGGAGTCGGAAACGGTATTTCATTATTAATTTTTGGAGCTATTGTTTCAAGATTACCAAGTGGAATCAAACACACTTTTGCTTTAGCAAGACAAGGAGAGCTAAAGCTATTATCTATTATGGTATTTGTAATTATAGTACTATTAATAATAATTAGTGTTGTTGCAATTCAAGAAGGAACTAGAAAAATCCCAGTACAATATGCTAAAAGAGTTGTTGGTAGAAAGATGTACGGTGGCCAAAGTTCTCATATTCCATTAAAGGTGAACCAGGCAGGTGTTATCCCAGTAATTTTTGCTATGTCTCTATTACAATTTCCACATACCATAGCTTATTTTATTGGACAAGACAGTGGATTGGGAGCATTTTTACAAAAATGGTTATCACCTAATGTTATGCCAGGCACGGTCTTTTACAACTTCCTAAGTGCAGTATTAATTATATTTTTCACTTATTTTTATACTGCAGCAACATTTAATCCAGTGGAAGTGTCTATTAACATGAAGAAGAATGGTGGATTTATACCAGGTATTAGACCTGGAAAACCTACATCGGATTTTTTAACTAAAGTTCTTACAAGAATAACATTAGCAGGGGCTCTGTTTTTAGCTATAATAACAGTAGTTCCTACAATTATAATCGGTGCAACAGGAATACCAATTGCTTTTGGTGGTACAGCAATATTAATTGTTGTAGGTGTTGCATTAGAAACAATGAAGCAAATAGAAGCACAGCTTTTAATGAGACATTACCAAGGATTCCTAAAATAAAATTTATTGGCTATACTCATAAATTTTATGTGGCGCTCAATTTAAAAATTCATTTTAAATTTTAAGTGCTTAGAATAAGAGTAAGAGAGGGACTCATGGGGAAATAGCCCCATGAATCTAATCCTTATAATTAAATCAGGAGATGGTAAAATGAGATTAATTTTGCTTGGACCTCCAGGCGTAGGCAAAGGAACACAGGCTGCATACATTGTTGAGAAATACAATATTCCTCATATTTCTACTGGAGATATATTTAGATATAACATTAAAGAAGGTACTAAATTAGGGAAAAAAGCTAAAAGTTATATGGACAAAGGACTTTTAGTTCCAGATGAAGTGGTAGTAGGAATTGTAGAGGATCGTTTAAAACAAAATGATTGCAAAAGTGGATTCCTATTAGATGGATTTCCAAGAACTGTAATGCAAGCAGTAGCCTTAGATCAAGTATTAAAAACTATGAATACAAATTTGGATAAAGTAATAAATATAGAAGCTGATAAAGATGTTTTAATTGGAAGAGCTGTTGGAAGACGAATCTGCAAAGAATGTGGAGCTACATTTCATATAAAAAACAATCCATCAACAAAAGGTAATATATGCGATAAATGTGGTGGCGAACTTTATCAAAGAGATGATGACAATGAAGAAACAGTAACTAAACGTATAGAAGTCTATTTGAAAGAGACTATTCCCTTAATAGAATATTATAGTAAACAAAACAAACTAATTACTGTAAATGGTGTTGGGGAAATAAATAAAATTTTTGAAGACATATTAGCTTCTTTAAGGAGCGAAATATAATGATTTATATAAAATCTCGTAAAGAAATCGAATTAATGCGAGAAGCAGGAAGAATCGTTGCTCAGGCTCATGAATTTATTAGAGATGCAATAAAACCAGGAGTTACAACTAAAGAATTAGACCAAATTGCTGAAAAGCATATATTAGGTAAAGGGGCTATACCTGCTTTTAAAGGATATGGAGGATTTCCAGCTAATATATGTGCCTCCATTAATCATGAAGTAGTCCATGGTATACCTGGATTAAAAAAACTAAAAGATGGCGATATTATAAGTATAGATATCGGAGCAATCTACAAAGGTTATTATGGCGATGCTGCAAAGACTCATCCTGTCGGAAATGTTAGCCAAAAGGCACAAGAACTTATAGATGTAACAAGACAAAGTTTTTATGAGGGAATAGAATTTGCAAAGCTAGGCTATCGATTATCAGATATATCCCATGCAATACAATCATATGTAGAAAAACATGGGTTTTCAGTAGTTAGAAACTATGTAGGTCATGGAATTGGTACTAATATGCACGAAGAACCACAAATTCCTAACTATGGTCCTCCAGGAAAAGGACCAAGGCTAAGAGAAGGTATGGCATTGGCTATTGAGCCAATGATTAACATAGGAACTTACGATGTAAAGGTACTTTCAGATGGTTGGACAGTAGTAACCTTAGATGGGGAATACTCAGCTCATTATGAGCATACCATAGCAATTACGGATGCAGAACCTGAGATTCTAACAAAGTTATAATCCAGACAAATGAGGTGATCGCATGGAACTAACTGATTTCGATATAGGACGAATAGTTATATCAAAGGCTGGAAGAGATAAGGGGAAAATTTTTGTTGTGTTTGGAAAATTGGATGCTGAACATGTCTTACTTGTAGATGGTTTTTTAAGAAGAATCGACAAGCCTAAGAAAAAGAAAATTAAACATTTAATAAAAATGAACCTAGTCTCTGATGATATTAAATCAGCAGTTTTGAATAATGAAAAAATAAGTAATGCCTTTATACGTAGAGAGCTTGAAAGACTAGGTTTAGAATCCTAGGGTTAGAAATGGAGGTTTGGTTACCCAATGTCAAAAGAAGATGTAATTGAATTGGATGGTATAATAAAAGAAGCATTACCTAATGCTACGTTTATTGTGGAACTTGAAAATGGTCATGAAGTTTTAGGACATATATCTGGAAAATTAAGAATGAATTTTATTAGAATTTTACCTGGAGATAAAGTAACAGTAGAGTTATCTCCATATGACTTAAGTCGTGGTAGAATAACATGGCGAAAGAAGTAGTTAGGGAGGGATAACAATGAAGGTTAGACCATCAGTTAAACCAATTTGTGAAAAATGTAAGATTATTAAAAGAAATGGCAGAGTAATGGTTATCTGCGAAAATCCTAAACATAAACAAAAACAGGGTTAAAAATTACTAGTAGATTATATGCATTTATGGTATAATGAAACATTGTAGTTAGTAGTTTGTAGACAAATATTAGAAATTTGTTTATTGATCTACCATCAATTTACTTTGTAAATTGGGTTTAAGCACTTAGAATTTTTAATTGTAATTAAAAATTAAGTGTGCTATGGAAGCAATTTTACTTGCGTAATTTTAGATCATAAACGGGAGCGGCTGCGTCAGTTTACTTACTGATTCCCAAACTAGCTTATTTAACAATAAATTTTAAATTAAAGTAGACAACTAGAAAGAATCATAATATAAAATAGTATAGTTTATTAGAACTAGGAGGTGTAAATCAATATGGCTAGAATAGCTGGTGTTGACTTGCCAAGGGATAAAAGAGTTGAGGTTGGTTTAACATATATATTTGGTATCGGTAGAAGTACATCAAATAATATATTAGCTACCGCAGGTATTAATCCGGACACAAGAGTAAGAGATTTAACAGAGGAAGAAGTAAGCAATTTAAGAAAGATTATAGATAGTCACAACGTAGAAGGTGACTTAAGAAGAGAAAATGCTTTAAATGTAAAAAGATTAAGAGAGATTAGATGCTATAGAGGAATAAGACACGTTAGGGGATTACCAGTAAGAGGACAACAAACAAAAACTAATGCTCGTACAAGAAAAGGTCCAAAGAGATCTGTTAATCGTAAAAAGAAAAAATAGTTAAGTAGGAGGTGTAGCAAGCATGGCAAAGGTGGCTAAAAAAAGAAGCGTTCGTTCTCGTAGAAAAGTACGTAAAAATATAGAGCGTGGTCAGGCCCATATTCAATCAACATTTAATAACTCAATTGTTACTCTAACAGATATGCAAGGTAATGTAATTTCTTGGTCTAGTGCAGGACAATTAGGTTTTAAAGGTTCAAGAAAATCAACTCCTTTTGCTGCTCAAATGGCTGCAGAAACTGCTGCTAATGATGCAATGGAGCAAGGATTAAAAACTGTAGAAGTTTACGTTAAAGGACCAGGAGCAGGAAGAGAAGCTGCAATTCGTTCTTTACAAGCTGTAGGACTTGAAGTTAATCTAATAAAAGATGTAACACCAATTCCACATAACGGTTGTAGACCGCCAAAACGTAGAAGAGTTTAATATAGATTAGGGGGTGTAAATAAATGGCAAGATATACAGATGCAGTGTGTAGATTGTGTCGTAGAGAAGGTATAAAATTATATCTTAAAGGAGATAGATGCTACACAGATAAATGTGCAGTTTCAAAAAGAGCATACGCTCCAGGACAGCATGGAACTAGTAGAAGAAAACTTTCTAACTATGGATTGCAATTAAGAGAAAAACAAAAAGCAAAAAGATTTTATGGTGTATTAGAATCACAATTTAGAAAATATTTTGAGATTGCTGATAAAGAATCAGGTATTACAGGTGAAAATCTTTTAAGACTATTAGAATCACGTTTAGATAATGTTGTTTACAGACTAGGTTTTGCATCTTCGAGAGCAGAGGCAAGACAATTAGTAGTTCATGGGCACTTTAGAATAAACGGTAAAAAAGTAGATATCCCTTCATATTTAATAAATCCAGGAGAGGTTATCTCTGTTGCAGAAAAATCTAGATCATCAAACAAATTTAAATCTTTAGCTGAGAACTTTAAAGGTGATGTTCCGAGTTGGTTAACAGTTGACATAGATAAACTAGAGGGAACAGTAGTTTCTTTGCCTTCAAGGGAAGATGTAGATTTACCAATTGCAGAAAACTTAATAGTAGAGTTATACTCTAAATAATAAATTTTAGTAGAATCAGTTGCCCTCAAAAAAATAGAGAAAAATGCTAAAGGAGGGTTCAAATTAATGATAGAAATGGAAAAACCAAGTGTAGAAATAGTGGAAACTAGTGATGATAATACTTATGGTAAATTTACTGTTGAGCCACTAGAAAGAGGTTATGGTATTACTTTAGGAAATTCCCTAAGACGAATTATGCTATCTTCTCTGCCAGGGGCTGCAGTAACATCAGTAAAAATTGATGGAGTGTTACATGAATTTTCTACAATTCCAGGGGTAAAGGAAGATGTTGCAGAAATAATCCTTAACTTAAAAGGTTTATCTATCCGTCTGCATGGAAATGAGCCGAAAACAGTTCGTATAGAAGCAAATGGCGAAGGATCTATAACAGCGGGGGATATTATTGCAGATGCAGATGTTGAAATTCTTAACCCAGAAATGCATATAGCTACTTTAGACGTAGATGGAATTCTAACAATGGAATTAACTGTGTCAAAGGGAAGAGGGTATGTAGCTTCAGAAAACAACAAGACAGAAGGAATGCCTATAGGGGTAATACCTATAGACTCTATATTTACTCCTGTAACAAAAGTGAACTATTATGTAGAAAATACAAGGGTAGGTCAAGTAACGGATTATGACAGATTAGTTATAGAAGTCTTTACAGATGGGAGTATTTTACCGGATGAGGCTATTTCTTTAGCAGCAAAAATAATGCATGAACATTTAAACTTATTTATTACACTAACCGAACATGTTAGTGAAGTAGAAATTATGGTACAAAAAGAAGAAGATACAAAGGAAAAAGTTCTTGAAATGACAATTGAAGAACTAGACCTTTCTGTAAGATCTTATAACTGCCTGAAACGAGCAGGTATTAATACAGTAGATGAACTTATACAAAAGACTGAAGAAGATATGATGAAGGTTAGAAATCTTGGTAAAAAATCTCTTGAAGAAGTTCAAAACAAGCTTGGAGAATTAGAGCTTTCATTAAAACCTACAGATGAGTAGTATGTAGTAAGTACTGTAGTAAGGAGGGAAGATATGGCACATTATCGTAAACTAGGACGTGAAAGCGCTCATAGAAACTTAATGCTTAGAAACCTAGTAACTAGCTTACTAAAAAATGGTAGAATAGAAACAACAGATACAAGAGCTAAGGAAACAAAAAGACTAGCTGAAAAAATGATAACTCTTGCAAAAAGAGGGGATATACATGCTAGAAGACAAGTACTTAGTTTTGTAACAGAAGAAACTGTAGTTACAAATTTATTTGATGAGATTGCGCCAAAGTATGAAGAACGCAATGGTGGATACACACGTATTATGAAGCTTGGACCAAGAAGAGGCGATTCTGCAGAAATGGTAATCATTGAATTAGTATAATAGATAGAGGGGATTAAGTTACTAGGCTTAGTCCCTGTTTTTTATGACCTAACCCAATTTGCGAAGCAAATTGATGGTAGGTCAAACGCAACAAACACCAAATTTGCACGACCGTTAGGGAGTGAACAAATTTGTAATGTTTGACTGCGGGAAATGACCTAACCCAATTTGCGAAGCAAATTGATGGTAGGTCAAACGCAACAAACAC